>CALKJD010000039.1 GCA_937995755.1 uncultured Saprospiraceae bacterium
AATCCTGGAGACGAAGATGCAGCGACAGATGAAGATAACTCAGATCCAGCGATAGTAGAAGTACTTGACCTTGCAGTAGCGATTGAAGATACAGAAGATGTGATTACGGCATATGATCAGGATATTACATTCCCTGTGACATTGACGAATCAAGGAAATGTACCAAGTGATATGCCATTGGTAACAGTATTGGTACCAGACGGATTCGAATTTGACCCTGCAAATAATATGGGTTGGATAGACAATATGGATGGAACAGTATCATACGAATACCAAGATACATTACAGCCTGGCGATTTAGAGACGTTTGATCTAGTATTGACATCACAGCCAGCAACTGGAGCAGATGCATGGACACCAATAATAGAGATTACATCAGATAATCCTATTAGTGATACAGCAGGATTATTGGATATCGATAGTGATCCAGATACAAACTTTACAAATGACGCAGGAGCTAATCCAAGTCCAGATACGAATGACAACGCTGGAGGTGACATCGGAAGTGATGATGCACTAAATGGTGATGGAACAGGCGCACCTGGAGATGTAGATCCAGCAACAGATGAAGATGACAACGATCCAGAATTTGTAAGAATCATGGATGTAGCTCAGACGAAGATGGTAATCGGAGACGGACCATATGAGTATGGAGATACAGTAGCGTTTGTAATCGAGACATATAACCAAGGAAATATTGCTTTGATCAATACAGAGATCAGCGATTATGTACCAGTAGGATTTACATATGCTGGAGATATCAATGATGGCTGGACAGGAACAGATGGACCTGGCGATCAGACAGTAACATATACTATTCCAGATACGATCATAGGAGGAACAAGCGTAACAGATACGATCAACTTGATTCTTACAATGACAACAGGAGGATTAGATAACTACACGAATGTATCAGAGGTGAGTTTTGCTCAAGATACCTTAGGAAATGATACAGATGGCAATGGAGACTATCCACTCGAAGATGTAGATAGTGATATCAACAATGATCCTACAGACAACGGAGGAGGAGAGCCATTAAGTGATAGTGACGATGTAGTAGACGGAGACGGAACAGGAAATCCTGGAGACGATGATGCAGCGACAGATGAGGATAACTCAGACCCAGCGATCATAGAAGTATTTGACCTTGCGATCATAATGGGAGCAAGTACAGATACCTTGACGATGTACAATCAAGATGTTACTTTCCCTATCACACTTACTAATCAAGGTAATGTAGATAGCGAAATGCCAGAAGTAACAGTGATGGTGCCAGACGGATTTGTATTCGATCCAGTAAACAATCCTGATTGGATTGACAATATGGACGGTACAGTGACATATGTTTACCCAGATACATTAGAGCCAGGAGATTTAGAGACGATTGAATTAGTATTGACTTCTCAAATGGCGGAAGGAGCAGATGCATGGACACCAGTAGCAGAAATAACTGCTGATAATCCAGTGATAGATATAGAAGATATCGATAGTGAAGCTGATGCAACATTTGACAATGATGCAGGAGGAGCAGCTGATCCAGATTCAGAAGATGGTAACTTCCCAGGAAGTGATGATATCTTAAATGGAGATGGAACAGGAGTAGCTGGAGATACAGATGCAGCAGGTGACGAAGATGATAACGACCCAGAATTGGTGAACATCTTTGATCTAGCCTTGACTAAGACAACGATGATGATGACGGGTAACTCATTTGGAGATACTATCGAATTCATGATTACAGTAGTGAATCAAGGTAATATAACAGCAACTAATATTGAAGTGACAGACTTCATGCCTGATGGGTTTGGATATGTAGTAGATAATAATGATGCATTAGGTTGGGTGTTTGATCCAATGACAATGACATCTACGACTACAATTGCAGGACCACTTGAGCCAGGTGAAACTACGACAGTAAGTTACTTCGTGACTATCATGATGAGTAACATGGGAGATGCATTCCAAAATCAAGCTGAAATAAGTGCAGCAGAAGATGATAATGGAAATAGTACGGAAGATGGAACATTGACAGATGCTGATAGTACACCAGATGATATCAACGGAAATGACGCAGGTGGAGAGCCAGGAACGCCATCAGATGATGCTGTAGATGGAGACGGAACGAATGGAGGAGGAGCTCCAGGAGATGAAGATCCAACGACAGATGAAGATGATAGTGATCCAGCATTAATACAAGTGATAGATGTAGCCCTTACTAAAACCATAGTGGATGGACAAGCACCATTTGCTTACGGAACTCCAGTGGATTTCTTAATAAAGGTTTATAATCAAGGAAACGAGCCATTGACAGATGTAGAAGTAACGGATTATATCCCAGCAGGATATACTTACGATACATTATCAGATGCCAATGGATGGTCATACGATGGAACAAATGCTACTACAGTTATACCTGGACCAATGGTTCAGTGGGATAGTGTAGAGTTAATTATCACATTGATACCAGAGCAGCAAATCCCATCAGATAATCCTGATGCATGGACTAATGTAGCAGAGGTTTCTGAGATGTTTGATGATGAAGGAAATGAAATAAGTGATCAAGATATCGATTCAGAAGCAGATGATATCAATGGAAATGATGCAGGTGGAGAGCCAGGAACAGATTCTGATGATTCCGTGAATGGAAATGGAAATGATGGAGAAGGTGCACCTGGTGATACAGATGCAGATTCTGATGAAGATGATTCTGATCCAGCACTTTTACCAATATTCGATTTAGCATTGACTAAGCAATTGACATTCCCAGACAGTCTGTACCAATTTGGAGAAGAAATGGAATTCCAAATCATACTGACGAATCAAGGTAATGTACCTGCGACAGCAATAGAAGTAACGGAGTATATCCCTGGAGCACT
The DNA here is from genome assembly GCA_937995755.1 of uncultured Saprospiraceae bacterium. GTDB lineage: Bacteria > Bacteroidota > Bacteroidia > Chitinophagales > Saprospiraceae > UBA1994. Next base: position 2,877 of record CALKJD010000039.1, read on the forward strand.
TACAGAAGTAGGAGTAGTAGGAGATAATACAGGATGGATGTTTGCAGGAACAACTGCGACATACGTTTATGGAGATACTCTATTAGCTGGAGAGTCAGATACTGTATTCTTAAACATGGTATTCCAACAGGCAATGTCTGCAGAAGATTATGTGAATTATGCAGAGATCAGCGAAGCAGCAGATACACTTGGAAATAATACTACAGATAATGCTGATGTACTTGCAGATGCAGATAGTACACCAGACAATGACAATACTAACGATGCAGGTGGTGAGCCAGATAGTGAAGCTGATGATTTCATTGATGGAGATGGATCAGGTGTAGCAGGAGACGGTGTAGCTACTACAGACGAAGATGATCATGATCCAGTACAACTTGGATTTGTAGATATGGCATTAGTGAAAACTTTAGTAACTCAAGGACCAGTTGCAGTAGGACAAGATGTTACCTTCGCTATAGAAGTGATCAATCAAGGAACATTTACTATGGTAGATGTAGAAGTGATCGATTACATACCTGATGGTTTTGCACTAAGTACGAATGATACTAACGGTTGGACATTAGATGCTAACGATAATGCAGTAACAACAGTGGCAGGACCACTTGGATTCGAAGAATCAACTACAGTAGAGATAGTATTAACAGTACAGCCAAATGCTTCAGCAGCTAACTTAGTTAACGTAGCAGAGCTTACAGAATTCTTCTTCGACTTTGGTGAAGAAGCTACAGAGTTTGATGTGGATTCAGAAGCAGATGATACAGCAGACAACGATGCAGGAGGTATGATCTATACAGATAGTGATGATGCTGTAGATGGAGACGGAACTGGTACGCCAGGGGATGATAATCCAGCTACAGATGAAGATGACCAAGATCCAGCAGTACCTCAAGTACTCGATTTAGCGATCGTTAAGACTATCGATCCTATGACGCCAGCAGTAAGACCTGGAGACATAGTAACATTTGAAATGGAGTTATGTAACCAAGGTAATATTCCTACCGGTAGTGTAACGATAGAAGATAGAATCCCAGAAGGATTGAAGTTGAGCGATAGCGATGCTAATGGCTGGACTGTAATAGATGATAAGACTATCCAATATACATTTACTGATGACCTATTGAGAGATAGCTGTATGACAGTAGAAGTAGACATGGAAGTATTACCAGGATCTACTGCCTCAGCTATGATCAATGTAGTGGAAATCGTAACAGTGCTAGATACATCAGCTATGGCTAATGATATTTCAGCATTCGATATCGATAGTACACCTAACGATGACAACGGAGAAGCAGCAGGTACATTTGGAACTGACGATGATGATTCTACTGAAGGTAGTGTACCTAACGGAGAAGATTCAGATGATGCCGATCCTTCAGCACCACCAGTAATGGATCTTGCGATTCAGAAAATCAATCCTGTAGTAGGACCAAGTACAAGAGGAGATGTGATTCCATTTGAGATCACAGTCTTTAACCAAGGTAACATGGTGACTCAGGATATAGAGGTTACAGATTACATCCCAGAAGGGCTAGAAGCTACAGCAGATAATGCGGGTTGGATAGTTGCAGGAACATCTGCAACATACACAGTAGCTGAGTTACTTCCAGGAGAAGATACTACGATAGTAATCAATCTAGAAATACTACAGACAGCTACACCAATGAACGTGGTGAACATGTCAGAAATCAGTAGCGCAACAGATACACTCGGAATCATTTATTCTGGAGGTGGAAACGATTATGACTCTGACTACGATGCAGATAATACTAATGATGTAGGTAATGTAATCTATGACATGGAGAATAATGATGTTCTTAATGAATATGGTATCGGACACGGAGCTGATGGAATAGACGATGAAGATGATCATGATCAAGCGTGGGCGTTATTATGCGACGGTATTTCATGTGAAGGAACTCTAAACATTAGTTTGGATGAAAACTGTATGACGACATTGACACCATCTATGTTCTTGACAGGTGATCATTTCCCTGATAGTGTTTATGATCTTGAGATTGTAAATGAAGATGGAGATATCGTACCTAATATGTTCGATGGTAGTGATGTAGGAAAATCATTCACAGTAAGTGTGATCAATCCATTATGTAGTAATAACTCATGTTGGATGACTGTCTTACTTGAAGATAAGTTAGCACCAGAGATCGTATGTGAAGATGTAACTATCTCTTGTAACGGAATTGGTAATATACCAGAACCAACTGTAGTAGATCAATGTGGAAATGTTGAGATCATACTAATCAATGAGATCAAAACAAATATTGATTGCGATGATGACTTTATCGGTATGATAGAGCGTACATACATCGGAAAAGATTCTGCAGGTAACGAAAGTGAGCCTTGTACACAGACGATTATGTTAGAGAGAATTACCGTTGGAAACATCATTCCTCCAGTAGCATTCTTATTCCCTAGCAATAACCTTTCTTGTGGATCAGGATTCGCTACGGATGAAAATGGTAACCCAGCTCTATCTGTAACAGGTGCACCGACTTCAGTAGATGGTACATCATTATTCCCATTAGATAACTCAGTGTTCTGTAGTGGATTTAGTGAATACCAAGATCAAGTACTTAGCGATGATGGATGTGTGAAAAAGATCATGCGTAAGTTCACAATAGGTGAATGGCATTGTAACAGTACGAATGAGAGAATCATATTCCAGATGATAGATATCGTAGATGATCAGGCACCTACAGTGACTGCACCTAACGATATGACAGTTAGTACAGCTACATTTAGTTGTAATGCAAGTGTACCATTACCAGGAGCAACAGTTACAGATGAATGTAATGAGGTTGTAGTAGATGTTGCATATCCTGATGGATTCCTCGATAATCAAAATGGAGGATTAGTAGTACTACCAGTAGGAGAGCACATAGTAACGTATACAGCATATGATGCTTGTCTTAATAGTGCTTCATCTACGATGACAGTAACTGTAGTAGATCAGTCAGATCCAATTGCACTATGTGATGGATTCGATGTAGTAAGCATCGGTACAGGTAACTCTGCATCTCTTACAGCAGTAGCACTTGATGACGGTTCGTTTGATGAGTGTGGAGCAGTAACATTGTCAGTAGCACGTATGGATGATCCTGGATTTGATGATGGATCAGCATTTGCATCAGCAGTAGAATTTGACTGTGCAGATATAGGTGGAGAGATTATGGTTGCTCTACTAGTAACAGATATGGGAGGTAATACTAACATGTGTATGGTACAGGTAGAAGTACAAGATAAGATCGATGCATTTATCACTTGTCCAACAGATATCACTGTCGATTGTACAACACCTTATGATCTCAATAACTTGGATTCATTCGGAGTACCTACGATTACAGATAACTGTACTGAAACTGATTATGAAGAGACAGTAGTTTCTGACTTTAATCAATGTGGAGTAGGTACTATACTACGTACATTCACAGTACAAGACAATGGAGCACGTACATGTAGTCAATTGATTACATTCGAAAATCAAAATGCACCATTTGGCTTAAGCAATATCGAATGGCCTGAAGATTATACTGCACCTAACGGATGTACAGAAGCAGATCTTAGTCCAGCAGCATTGGACCTTATTGATTCAGACTTTGGATTCCCAGTGATAGCAGATATGTCAACATGTATTCAGGCTGGAGATAGTTTCGCTGACGAAGAATTCATCGGAGGTGGTGGAGCATGTCGTACAATCTATAGAACATGGAAAGTGATCGACTGGTGTTCACCAGAAACTAATGGTAGCTTCCCAGTATATGAGCACGTACAAATAATAGAGGTTAATAACGTAACTGCACCTATTTATGTAAGTGGAACAGAGACGATCACTGTAGAAAGTTATGCGGCTGATTGTGTTGCACCAGTTCAGGTAGATGGTCTATTAGCAAGAGCTGAAGATGACTGTACACCAGATGCTGATCTTAACTATACTTACATCATTGATTTAGATAATGATGGTACTAATGATCTAGCTGGAGTAGGACCAGATGCAAGTGGTACATATAGATTAGGTACTCACTCAGTGAGATTTACAGTAACGGATGGTTGCGGTAACGTAGCGTTCCAAGAGAGACTATTTACGATAGTTAATCTTAAGACTGCAACAGCATACTGTCTTGATAACATATCTGTAAATCTAACACCATGGGATAGTGATGCAGATGGTATTCCAGATATGGAGATGGCAACTATTACGCCTGACCTTATCGATGGAGGATCATTCCACTCATGTGGTTATGATATTCAGTTGAGCTTCTCAGCAGATGTTAATGATACAGTACTACTAGTAAGTTGCGATGATATAGGAATGGTTGATATTGAACTCTGGGTTACAGACGAAAATGGAAATGCCGATTTCTGTACTACTACAGTAGATGTTCAGGATAACAATGATGTAGATATTTGTAACTCTGATGATGATATAGTTATCATCTCTGGAAGAATACTAACAGAAGATATTGAAGAAGTAGAATCTGTACAAGTAGGACTTATGGGTGCTGATATTATCTACGATATGACAGAAGAAACTGGTGAGTACGCATTTGCAGATATGCCAGTTGGAGGAGACTACATGGTATTGCCTTACAAGAATGATGATCATTCTAATGGTGTAAGTACTCTTGACCTTGTATTAGTTCAGAGACATATATTAGGCTTAGGTGACTTAGATAGTCCTTACAAATTGATTGCAGCAGATGTTAACTTTAACCAAGGAATCTCAGCAGCAGATATCGTAATACTACGTAAAGTGATCTTAGGCGTATACAATGAGTTCCCAAGTAATACTTCTTGGAGATTCGTAGATGCAGAGTATCAATTCCCAGAAGCGACTGATCCATGGTTAGGAACTATACCTCAAGATTATGAGATCAACGCGCTTAACTCTGATATGGATATTGACTTTATAGGTGTGAAGACTGGTGATGTCAACGGAAGTGTAATAGCAAACGCTCAAAGTATTACGACTGAAACTAGAAGTAATGATACTTGGACACTAGCTATAGATGACAAGCATGTAGGAATAGGAGAGATGGTAACTGTAGAAGTGAAATCTACTGACATCTCTAAAGTCTACGGATGGCAATACTCACTAGAGACGTCAGGATTGTCTCTAGTAAATGTAGCAGGAGCGAAAGCAAATGTATCCTCTCAGAATATTAATGATGATAGAGGAACGATTCATATGAGTTATGGTGAAGCAACAGGTCTTGATGTAGTAGCGGATGAAGTATTATATACTATCACACTACAAGCAAATAGAGCAGGGAAACTGAGCGAAATGATCACGATCAATGATAGAGGTCTGAGAGCAGAGTCTTACCATACAGATATGAGTATCAACAGTATTGATATCAGATGGAATAAAACGATAGAAGAGCCAGTAATAGCTGAAGAATTCTCAGTAGGGCAGAACGAACCTAACCCATGGTATGACAGAACTTCAGTTGGGTACTTTATACCTAATGCAGGTGATGTTAGATTCATAGTAAAAGATGTTGCAGGTAGAACACTCTATAGCACATCAGCTTACCGTGAGGCTGGAAAGCATACGCAAGCAATTGAATCTAGGTTCTTAGAAGCTAATGGCGTATTACTTTATGAAGTACATTATGACGATCAAGTAATCTCTAATAGAATGATTCACATCAAATAGTAGAGAGCACTAATACAGATAAAGGTACCAGAGACGAGACCCTCTGAATATCTATCCGCTAAAAACTAAATTGCAACACACATTTTAGTTGTGGTCTGAAAATAAGAAGAGAGGTTCATCCATTGTGATGAGCCTCTTTTTTTATACCTGGTTATGTGAGATTTTCAATTTGCTAATCATTATCGCGCATAGTAGTCTGAAAAAATAATAGCCCTTTGAGTTTTCTCAGTAGGCAGTGACAAGTAATAGCTTTCTAAGGAAGCACGCGTCATCGGAGAAGGTATGTTTTTGTTAAAAAAAATATAGCTCCGATAGGTAAGCTTAAGGTCGAGAGTAATCTCAAGCTTATGTTCAAGTACGTTTAAAGAAATTTAATGAAATTAGAATGTCTTTTCTAAAAAGGGAAATGAAGGCGGAATGTTATCTCAAGGTATGATAACCAATAGAAAATTAAATACTAATCTTTATTCAATAATGTACCTAATCGTCTACCCATACTAAAGCAGCCTTGTAATAAATACCCTCCAGTCGGTGCATTCCAATCTAGCATTTCGCCGATCACAAAATGATTAGAAAAATTGATTAATTCCATGGTGTCGCCAATGGCATTAGCACTCACACCTCCCACTGTGGATATTGCTTCGTCCAATTCACCTAAGCCTTTTATTTGCAAAGGAAGATTTTTGATTATAGCAGCTAATGTTTTTGGATCTGCAAAATCCTCGCGCGAAGTCTTACTTTTAATCAATGCAATAGCTCCAACACTTAGCGATAAATCAGTCTTAAGTATTGATGTGATCTTCTTTTTAGACGATAATATTTTTATAATCTTATCGATAGATGTAGTTGGTTTTAGATCCACAAATATTTCTTGCTTTTCAGATCCGATTGACTCTCCGACATAATAACTCAAGGCATATGCAGGACTTCCTTCGATGCCTTCTTTTGTAATCATCAATTCACCTTTTATAGTCTTGTCTTTGTATCTAAGAGAAATGTTTTTGAGTGGCTTACCAAAATGAGCATTTATGCTTTCTGACCAATCTATTTTCATGACGCAATTAGAAGGTCGAAATGGTTTACATTCTACTCCAGCGAGTCGAAAGTATTTCACCCAGTTTCCATCAGACCCTGTAACTTTCCAACTTCCGCCGCCCATAGCAAATGCAACTTTATGAGCTTTTAGTTTTGTAACGATTCCTTTCTGACTTAGCTCTATAGTATCATTTTTAATAAAGCTGCCAGACCATAAAGTTTCAGTAAGTATTTTGACATCTTTTCGCTTCATTTCTAAAATGATCGCTTGTAAGACTTCTATCGGTTTTATACCTTTTATTGGGAATACTCTTTTACTACTTCCTATATATGTTTCTATTCCTATATCAGATAACCATTGTCGGAGATCTTCGTTAGTAAATGTATTAAGTGCATCAAATAGTGATTTTGGCCCTTCATATTTCTGAGCCATTTCAGATATGTTTTCACTATGCGTTAGGTTAAATCCGCCTTTGCCAGCTACTAGAAACTTACGTCCAATGCTCTTGCCTTTTTCTACTATCGTAACGTCAAACTTTTCATTGTCAAGTGTACAAGCTAGCATCATAGCCGCAGGGCCTCCACCTATTATTATGATTGATTTTTTCGACTTTGATTCCATTGCGCTCAATATCACTATATTCTGTTATATCTACTGAATAATTTTATTTATTGTTGGGATATTATATATGGCTTCTTGAAAGGGATGTTTGACTGTCTAATAGAAAATTGAACGAAATATTATGATCTAGAGAAGGATGAATACATATAGCTATAAGCTATTGAGTGACTATAAATTTTTGACTTGATTGTCCAACCGTAACGATGTACACACCGTTTTGCTTAGGCGCTTTTGTATCGTGCGTAGTACCCTTATATATAAGCATACCATCTAATGAGTAGATGGTTGCCACTCCTGAAACATCATCATTAAATAATAATGGTACATCTGAGTGATAGTTTTCTTTCGTAAGAATAGGGTTAGGGGCATCTGTGATATGATCCTCTACATTGACAATGGAAGTACTATTCTCTTTGAGCCATGTAAATCCATCACTAAGTATCTGTACTTGATTAGGAAACCATATGGTATGGCCTACTCCAGGCATTAATAGGCTTTCTACGATTGCCCCTTCCGATTCCAGTCTTTCGATCATAGGGTAGTAGCGAGTATTGGGGTTATCATTAGATCCATGTATAATATAGAAAGGCTTATTCATTGACTGATCAGAGATCCCAATGATATCACTGACACTCGTAGCTGCACCTATAGGCATAAATCCTGCAAATTTGTTTACATGATTAAGCCCATATGTATAGGTTGTCTTTCCTCCCCAAGAGAATCCCATGGCATATAGACTATCTGGAGATATACTATACCAAGCCATAGCTGAATCTATCATCACAGTAGTAAAGGCAGTATCGATTGGGTCATCTATAGCACCATCTGCTCCACCGTCTGGGCATATGAGTATGACAGTATTAGCTTCTGCAAAATCTGAAATCTCTTCGCACCATCTACGACCATCCCAGTTAGAAGTATTGAGTGGATGTAGCGCCAAGAATGCAGCGATAGATTTACCGTCTTCATATCCAGAAGGTATGTATATCGAATAATCTTTAGACGGATCAGATTGGAAGGCAAACGAGCTATCAATCTGTACCTGAGCTATCAAAAAGCATGAGATAGCATTAAGTCCAAGTACTAGGAGTAATCTAAGTGAGTAATGCATCAGGACGGCTCGTTTTATTTAGAGTATATCAATATATGGTAATCTACTAGAGCAATATGCTTAGAGATGTTATTGATGTAAATGTACGCAGCCCCTTCCTAACGAAATGTCCTAGCCTTTTACTTTGACGAATTTTTGGCTAGAGTTAGCATATTTACTTTTAAGATTTACGAGATAACTTCCTTCACTAAGCTGCCCACTATCAAAGTGAGCAATGTGATATCCTTTGCTGAAAAATTCTCCAGATCTTATTTTTTTGATGAGTTGACCATTGAGATCAAAGATGCTTATATCTATTACTTGTCCTCTATCTAGATTGAAAGGAATAGAGATCAGTTGCTCACCACTTACTGGATTAGGTTGTATTGGTAAGACTCTACTTAGATTTGTAATATTTGTGATGTCAGTCACTGAAGTAGTTACATCTTCAAAAACTACATCTTCGTCACCATCTTCATAAGCCACGTAGAAGAGAGGTAAGTAATACATTTCATCTGATGTACCTTCTCCCCAAGTAACAAATTTTGGAGGATTATTTGGATTGTTAAAGTTCTCAGAAGTGTTATCATATCCAGCAATGGCATGTACCACAGATCCTACTGGAGCGACCACGAATTTTGGAAAATAATAAGCACCTTGCCAATTGAAATCCCATTCCGGAATAGATATAAGATTCTCTCTCGTTCCGTCAGGTTTTTCAAGATACACTTCCCAATCAGTGCCTAATAAATGCATATGCGGAGACAATCCCATAAGACTAATGGGTTGATTGATAAACCAAGTGCCATGGAAACTTTTTGTTTGCTCAGGCTGTAAAATGAAATTGAAAAAACCACCCGGAATATCGTTAGGCAACATGATACGATCCTTTACGATTCGATCTACATCTTCACCCTCATCAGCAAAGAATATATTAACAGAACTCTGATCGGATTCATCTACTGACGATGGAGCGTAGTGCATTTGCATTACTAGATCTGATCCAGCATGCATCATTTGCCCTAGTCCTTCTGGATAGTATCTCGGCTTCGTCCCAGGTACATACCCTGGATATTGATCGTAAGTTAGTACTTGTGATATATCGAATGCACTAGAAAATGCATCAAATCCGTATTCTGGAGTCTGTGCATCATACGTAGCCACTGTCCCTGATCTATCTTCAAAGAATAATGAGTGGTGTACTATCTTCGAGTTTCCAGGACGCAGTTCAATCGCTTTTACGATTTTATCTTCAGTGAGGCCAGTAGGTAAGACAAAGTATCTGTATTCGTCCTTGTTATCTCCTTTATGGATATGTTCTTCGGCAAAGTGCAATACTAGGTCTGGCTCACCTAATAATGATCCTTCTGGATAATCAGGAAACGGCGGTTCCGCAGAAGTAGGACCTTCCGGCATACCATTATCTACCCAATTGGCTATAGTTTCTATTTGGTCATCAGTCAAGTAGTTTTCATCCATTACTCTTGAGTATTCACTATCTGGTTGCCAAGGAGGCATATACCTCAGTGAGGTTACGGCTTTGATCGTCTGACCATAGCTTTTTATCTCTTCATAGTTAGTGAGATTCATAGGGCCAATCTCTCCAGGTCTATGACAGGTACTACATTGGTTATATACGATATCCGCTATATCTTCTGTAAAGGTTTGTCCATTTACCAATGATGATATTGATATTGAAGTGATAGCAACTAATATGAATGACTTGAAAGTTTTCAAAATGCAGTAGATTAATGATGAAGGAATATTGAGTTTATCTATTACTAGAAATCTTATCGCTAAAGTTAATAAAACATCCGATGGCTTCAGTCTGAGGTATTTCTATTTTAATATCACTTATAAGAGAGGATAGAGCATCAGATAGTTCTTGCGTGGATGTGACTCTCCTGCGTTTGCCGATCTGGACATAGCTATTATCTATTCTTCCTTGGTATCTTATTTTTCCTACCGTATCTAGCAGAATAGCCTCTGGAGTGACAGTAGCTCCCAAGGATCGACTGAGCTCTTTGTAATAATCAGTTTTATGAGGTATAGTCAATTGGTACTTGTCATAGAATGCCTCTATTTTCTTAGGCTTAGAGCTAAAGTTGGGAAATATCGCTACCATATCTACTTCATCACCATATTTGGCTGATATATCATTGAGGGTAGGTACATAAAATTGGGTAATGACACATTCGTCAGATAAGAATAAGTATAGTATCGGTTTTGAGGTGTTATCTTGACAATACAGCTGAGCTTTATAGCTCATGATAAGAAGGAAAATGATGATATAGATTCTAGAAATTCTAAACATCTTCTAAATATAGACCATATTCAACCACTAAAACACGGTAAAAATGACTTTTTAGCAATAATTAACAGAGCGAAGCGCATTTTTTTTTCAATCCATAAGAAAATTTACAAATCTTTATATGCTGATTTTGTTTCTCGTAATTGTATGATTTTGAATGTACTATATATTACGTGTCTAGATATAGATGTGAAAATTGGATGAAGTTTCGAGGGGTTTAGAAGAGAAAATGTGTTTTCAGCTTATTTTTTTTCAATTCTTATTTTCTCTTTTGTAGAAAGATTCTATATTTGCATCGCTTTACAAGCAAAGCATGAAAAAACAACTCTAGGCCCGTTCGTCTAGGGGTTAGGACGCCAGGTTTTCATCCTGGTAGCAGGGGTTCGAATCCCCTACGGGCTACGAACAAAGGTCTTCTTATCTTAGGATTTGAAGGCCTTTTTCTTTTTGGAAAGATTTTCTGCTGCTTTACTTATGCATTATTGGTTCTCTAGTAAATTATATTTCATTATTGTCTGTTTCAAGGATCAAGACGAAAGTCTTGTGGGGGAGTATTGAAAATAGATGCTTGACTATCTGAGAGGGCTGGTGGACAAACACGCGGAGCGATTGGGTTGTCCTAGCATTTTGCTCCGCTTTTTTGCAATGCAAAAGCGGAACCCGCGGTGGCGACATCTAGTTTGGAATAATTTATTGGTAATTATTTGTAAGTCTTAAAATTGCCAATAACGAAAAGTTTTAAAGCACGTACAAGATTTATATTTTTTCTTTCCCCACAAGGTTTTCTTCCTGATCCTGTTTCAAAAATAAAAGACCTATAAATAAAATTTATGTGTCATTCTATTTAGTGAGCTCAATAGAAAACCTACTAGTTGACTTGGAGTATAATACATACTTAATGAGATCGCGACATAAAGTTTGGTATTGTTCTTGACTGTATTCTAAGTAATAGAAATTTTGAATGTCCAATCCAAGTAGACTATAATTATGAATATACACACACACACACACAAATAGTATTTTTTTTCTTTTAACGTTTCTTTTGCTTTTTGGGTTGATCATATCGTCTTGTACAAAGGATGATATAGAATCTGAGATTGATAATGCTGAAAAAATATCTTTTGTCGATGATTTAG
>CALKJD010000040.1 GCA_937995755.1 uncultured Saprospiraceae bacterium
TCTTGGAGATGGTATTGATTCTCAAATTGGCACTTTAATATGTGATGATATGATATTCAATTATGAATATGGCCGGTACTCTTCCGACAAACCGATCACCTTATATGAATCATTTAGAAAATCATTCTACGCCTATCATTACAGTAAATTTTTTGATGCCATTTTTATAGACGAACAAGTAAGGGATGTACTCCTAGATTCTGTAACGATCCGTAAAGTTACAACTGAAAAACAATCAGGGAAATATATCGTAGATTGTCCAGACTGCAATGCTACTGCTATACTTACATTTAACAATCGAGAATTTCTATATGGCTTTAGCCAGAGTCCGAAGCTAATAGAGTCACAATCAAACTATGATACGAAGGTCGAAGCTACCGATCAACAATACTATAAAAAGACATACTCAAAGCTCAACTCTGACAAGCATGGCGTTTACATCGCTCCCACAGGCAATCCTAGAAAGAACAGAAGAAAGAACAAACTGAATATAACAACTCATGCCAAGTCGAATCAAAACCTAATACAAATTCTCAAAAGTATTCGGCTAAAATAATGAAGTACACTACTTTATCTATCAGATTAAATTATCACGAATAGTACTTTCAGCTTGAAATAATTATCTGGATTTTCAATATCTAAGACTAGCAAGCTAGAACATCTTAAGCTGGTCTTATACTAAAATGAAACGGGTACAGTCATAGACATAGATACAGCTATTCCATCTTTCTCAGCAGGAACCCACTTAGGCATAGAAGATAATACTTTGATAGCCGCATCTCTACAACCAGGGCAAACTTCCTTTTTAGAAATAGATCTAATATTATCCGCTACAGATCCATCAGGCATAATAGTAAATGTGATCACTTCTCTTTGTTTAATATTTTGTCCCTTACTAGGTTTTACAAGATTCTTTTTAATGTACTCTTGAAACAAATTTCGTGAGCATTTAACCATATCTTTCTCTTCCTTACAACTCGCAGAAAACAATGCAGGAGTATCTACTTCAGTAATTCTATACAATGCTTCCACTGGAGCTACCGTATTACTAGACTTGGTTTTCTTCTGTTCTGTCTTTACCGTAGGTGCTGCTACTTTCTCTTCAACTTTCTCGGCTTTGTCATTCTTACAAGAAGACGTTAATGCTACCACTGCTATAAAGAGTAAAATTACTTGTATTGATTTCATAGTTTTTCTATTAAGAAGGCAAGATAGGTAAATCTCAGTGATCATGATATCAGTGCCATTTGAATTGTCTATTAATTATTATCCGTAATGATTGTAATGAAAAGACGTAAAAACAGAGTAGCTTTTACGTCTTAGTCATTATTAGTGCAAACTTAGTGCTTCATGGACTAATTATCAGAACAAGTCCAAGCCTTTAAATTTCAAATAGGTATTCTCTAATCCGTTAAGGTCTTGATCAACATACCTCTGGCAACCTGATCACCTAGTTCCATACCATTAAGAAGACTAAGGTCATTCATATCAGCGTTTTTCGAACCATAAGATTCTAGCGCTTGTCTCAATGTTGAATTTTGCTTTACTGTTACGATTTTGATAGTTCTCGCTTGACGATTTAATTTTTCGGTATCAGAAAGCTTATTAAAGCCTTTCATAGTACTTCCGAAAGTATTAAAGTATTTATTGAAATTAGCAGTTTCAGCCATTCCATTAAACTGGTAGACATTATTATTATACTTAATGAAATACGTCATAATTTTCAATTCAGGTTGGCCAGATGCAGCATCTGCAGCCTGTTGTGTAATCATAGCATACGCTTCATAACCATTGACTGAAGTATTAGATTGTTCTATCACTCTAAGGTTATTATCATTGATCATCTTACTCGCTATATCTCTCAACACGCCATTGGCAGCAAGAGTCATAGAGATCATAGCATCATTCGCCTGTGGAGCCATTTGAACAGCAGAAGGTAAGTTTTGAGTCTGCCATCCTGAAGGTACAGGAAATTGAAACTTTAAATCTGGATGATAAAACATATTACTTTCAAAAAATCCAGCTCGTGGATCTTCTCCATATTTGATACCATCGATCATTCGGAGATATGAGTCTCTATTCTTTTTAAATGAACTTAGATTACTTTCATTTTGACGTGTTATAGCGTAAGAGTGAACCTTTTGTTCTCTATCTGCCGGATCAGGGTGCGTAGACATAAAATCAGGTATTGACTGGCCACTTTGTTCTCTCATCTTCTTGAGCGTACCAAAGAAGTTAGCCATTTCGTGTGCATCATACCCTATTTTAGTTGAGTACTCCGCTCCAAGTTTGTCTGATTGACTTTCATCATCACGTCCAAATTTGAGAAAAAGCAGTCCCATCCCTTGATTTACAGGTTCGGCAAACGTTCTAAATTTTTCTGAGGCTATCATACCACCCACTAATAGCACCTGTGCTAACTGAGCATTACTTTGTTGTTTGGCAGAGTGCCTAGCAGTAATGTGACCTATCTCGTGACCCAATACACCAGCAAATTCTGCTTCATTATTGAAGTGAGCTAAGATACCTCTAGTAAAGTATACATATCCTCCTGGCACGGCAAATGCATTAATGACAGGAGAGTCTAACACTTTAAACTCATATTCCAGATTTGGTCTATGAGAGATCGCCGCCATAGCTTTACCTTTCTCTTGGATAAAGGTTTGAATTTTATCATCTTGATATAGACCGTAAGCAGCAACAATCTGAGGATCAGATTCTATACCCAATGCAATTTCTTGACCTTCCGTCATCAGCATCACTTCTCTTTTGCCTGTTACAGGATTCCTAGAGCATGATGATAATAATACCACTAGTACAAAAAGCAAAATGTAATTAGGAGCAATGAACTTATTTGATAATTTCATATTGTATTTATTTAATTCAACTAACTGTAAAACGGATAATCCACCTTCAGTAATCCAAAAATAATCTTAAATTCTATACTAACCACATTCTGATTAGGACATTATGATATATTAATGTGTACAAAATATTGTAGATATTATCGTATCCTTGTATCATTGACAGATGAAACGAGGAATTTCTCTAATTAGTCGATCAACTGAAGCAATGACAAAATTTATACCCTCAATTTTCACATCTATTAATTTAATCTGTGGCTTTATTGCCTTGATTATCGGTGATCATTATGTAGGTTCACTTCTATTATTATTCGCAGTAGGATTCGATGTAATGGATGGCCTTGCTGCAAGAGTACTTAACGCTCAAAGTGAAATTGGTAAAGAGTTAGACTCTTTAGCCGATTTGGTAAGTTTTGGAATCGCTCCAGCATACTTGTATTACCTATTATCACCAATAGATACTTGGGTAGGATTCATTCCTCCTTGTATATTAGTCGCATCCTCCGCATTGAGATTAGCTATATTTAATACTAAGCCCTCATCAAATTCATTTTCTGGGCTTCCCACACCTGCTACTGCGATATTCCTCATTGGTATTTTCCTTGCTCATAGTGCAGGCAATCAAGAGATTATCAATCTACTCAATAACTCAATCGTATACTTTGTAATCCCATTCTTCTTTGCCGCTATGATGCTAAGCAAGATTAAGATGTTCTCTTTCAAGAAGGTAAATAAAGGCATAGCTGAAAACAAAGTACAATTGATCTTTTTACTATGCATTATAGCTTTTGCTTTAGTAGATGTCAATCTTGCTTTCTCACTATCCGTGCTTAATTACATCTTTCTTTCTATCCTAAGTAATCGATTTAGTACGATTAGATAAATGAAAACGCTCAATCGTGATTGAGTTTAGATAGTACTTCACTACCATTTTCTGAAAATTACAATTTGTATACACTTATATCATAGTCATATTAAGCTTTTATACATACCTTTGTTTTTGAGTGAAACTATTACCTAGTGTAGTATGTTAACTCGTTAATAGGAAATAACAAAGAATAAAATACAATGGCAATAATAATAACAGACGAATGTATAAACTGCGGTGCCTGTGAACCAGAATGTCCAAACAATGCTATCTATGAAGGAGCAGTAGAATGGACAATCTCTGAAGGAAATACAGTTACAGGCTTATACACTTTAGAAGGTGGTAACCAAGTAGACGTAGAAGATAAACAAGCACCAATAGAGGATGATTATTATTTTATAGTAGCTGATAAATGTACAGAATGCGTTGGGTTTCATGAAGAGCCACAATGTGCAGCTGTATGTCCTGTAGATTGCTGTGTTCCAGATGAAGATCGAGTAGAGACAGAAGAAGAGCTTTTGGCGAAGAAAGGAAGATTACACGTGGCTTAATGTCATACGATTATAAGATTTAGAAAAATGCGATAAGATTAAAGTCTTATCGCATTTTTTTTTGCCAATCTTACAACCAATCAATATATAGAGTTAAGCACAACTTAAAGTAATTTTACGAAAAGAGCCTACACCAATTCTGATGCAAGCTCTGTATAATTTGTATCACATTCTTGATGCGTTTACATTCCCTTCAATCTCTCCACATCACTTTGCAAGTTTGCGATCTTCTCTTTTCCATCTGCAAGCTTTTTACGCTCCATATTGACTACTGCCTCAGGTGCTCCACTTACAAATCTCTCATTAGATAATTTCTTCTCAATACCTCCGATGAATCCAGTAAGACGCTTGATCTCTGTTTCTATCTCAGCAATCTCTGCATCTACATCGATCTCTAATGCCACACCAAACACAAACGACTCTGTACCACTGATGAAGCCTACCCCACTGACTTTATTATCGTCTCTGAGGTGTATCCCTTCTAGATTACCCATTTTGATCGCAAGATCTTTCAACCCTTCGATACTTAGTAGTCTATTCATCTTATCAGATTTAACACCGTGTAGAGGTACTAGATCGGTCATCTTGATGCCATTCTTATTTCTGATATCACGCGTATTGGATACTATATCTTTCAGTTGATCTATATCCTTGATTAGACTCTCGTCATAACTCTGCTTAGTTGGATAGGTACTTACGATACAATCTTCTCCATCAGCTCTATCTCTGATCGCATGCCACATCTCTTCCGTAATAAAAGGCATAAATGGATGTAAGATGATTGCTATTTGCTCCATTAAATCTACAGCCATTTGCTGTGTCTCTTTACTGATCGTTCCTTTGTACTCTGGTTTGATCATCTCTAAGTACCACGAGCAGAAATCAGACCACACAAATGTATACAGTCCCATCAATGCTTCTGATAGTCGATACTCTTTGAAGTTGCTTTCTTGCTGATCCAGTACTTGATTGAGTCTGGCTGTAATCCACTGTGTCGCCAACTTATCTTCTGGAGAAGATGGTCTATCTTCAGTATCAAATCCTTTGATCAGCTTCAGTGCGTTCCATATCTTATTACAGAATTTACTTCCTTGGTCACATAGTTTTTCATCGAACAGTAGATCACCTCCAGCTGGAGAACTCATCAACATACCCACTCTTACACCATCAGCACCAAACTTCTCAATAAGACCTAATGCATCAGGAGAGTTACCTAATGACTTACTCATCTTACGACGTTGCTTATCGCGAACCATACCAGTGAAATATACATGGTCAAACGGACGCTTTCCTTCCCACTCATATCCAGCCATCACCATACGTGCTACCCATAAGAATATAATATCCCATCCTGTTACCAATACAGATGTAGGATAGTAATAATCTAGTTCTTCCTTATTATTCCAACCGTCAAATACTGCTATTGGCCAGAGCCATGAGCTAAACCACGTATCTAGAGCATCCTCATCTTGTTTTAGATCACTCATCTTTACATCTGCACCAAACTTAGCTTGCGCTTGTGCTAAAGCCTCTTCACCAGTAGTAGCCACGAAGATCTCATCATTGTAATAATAAGCTGGGATTCTGTGTCCCCACCATAGTTGACGTGAGATACACCAGTCACGGATACCTTCCATCCAGTGCTTGTAAAGATTCTTCTGGTTTTTAGGAAAGAATTCAACTTCGTCAGTCATTACCGCTTCTAGAGCCGGCTTAGCGAGTGACTTCATATCTACATACCATTGTAGTGATAGTTTGGGTTCTACTATCGCTTGAGTACGTTCTGACCTTCCAACACTATGATTATAGTTTTCTATCTCAACTAACGCATTCTCTTCTTTAAGTTTGATTTTTATATCAACTCTAACTTCTTCTCTGTCTCTACCTACAAATATCTGCGCAGCTTCACTTAGAGTACCATCGTCATTAAGTACATCGATGGTCTCTAGGTTATGCTTTTTACCTAGTTCGTAATCATTGATATCATGAGCTGGAGTCACTTTGAGTGCTCCTGTACCAAACTCTATATCTACATAATCATCAAATATGATTGGAATAGATCTTCCTATCATAGGGACAATAGCTCTTTTGCCCTTAAGGTGTGTATATCTTGGATCATCTGGGTGTACTGCTATCGCAGAATCTCCCATAATCGTCTCAGGTCTAGTCGTAGCGATAGTTACATACTCTTCCGTACCTTCGATTTGATATCTTACATGATAAAGCTGAGTCATTTCATCTTCATAGAGCACTTCTTCATTAGAAAGCACCGTCTGCGCTTGAGGATCCCAGTTGACCATACGTAGTCCACGGTACAGCTTCCCTTTGTTAAATAAGTCAACGAATGCCTTAGTAACATGATCAGACCGACTGTCATCCATGGTGAATGCTGTTCGTTCCCAATCGCATGATGCGCCAAGCTTTTGTAATTGCTTGAGGATGATACCGCCATATTCATCTTTCCATGCGTGTGCATGCTCCAGAAACTCTTCTCTTGTGAGATCAGACTTCTTGATTCCTTTCTCCCTTAGCATCTTTACCACTTTAGCCTCTGTAGCTATTGATGCATGATCTGTTCCTGGTACCCAACAAGCATTCTTACCGTCTAGCCTAGCTTTACGGATCAGTACATCTTGAATTGTATTATTGAGCATGTGCCCCATGTGCAAGACACCTGTTACATTAGGCGGTGGTATGACTATGGAGTATGCTTCTCTTTCATCTGGTGTAGAATGGAAGTATCCTTTATCCATCCAATATTGATACCATTTCCCTTCTGCCTCTGACGGCTCAAACCTTGCACTTAATTCCATATGCTCTTATATTTTCATTTAAGAGCGCAAAGTTAATATTAAGTATAGTGTAATGAAGTATGTAGCCTAAATAAATTATAGGCCTACCTATAGATAGAAACGATAATGACTAGACACCGAAAAGCATCGTACCTCAATTACAGACTAGTAAATACTTGATATTAAGTTGTTAGAAATGTTGAATTGTACATTTCTATATTTTTCCTTTCTTTTGAAAAGCTAAAAACCAGTTATGACAAAGCTTTTTTCTGATCTGCGATACCAGCATCTACGATATACTCATCGAAACTCTTCAGACTATCTATAAATCCTTTAGGTGTCAACTCTACGATACGATTAGCAACCGTATGTGTAAAGGTATGATCACGAGAAGTAAACATCAAAGTACCTGTAAAAGTCTTCATAGAATTATTTAAGGCTTCGATAGTTTCTAGATCTAAGTGATTCGTTGGTTCGTCTAGCATGAGTACGTTGGCAGATGCCATCATCATACGAGAGAGCATACATCTTACTTTTTCACCTCCAGAGAGTACATCTGATTTCTTTAGTACTTCTTCACCAGAGAATAGCATCTTCCCTAAAAATCCACGGATAAACATCTCATCCTTATTTTCAGAATATTGACGTAACCAATCCATAAGACTATCGGTACCATCGAAGTACTCTTCGTTTTCGTTTGGTAAATATGCGGTTGTAATGGTCTGACCAAATTCGAAATCTCCAGTAGTAGCATCTAACTCTCCATTAAGAATTTGGTGAAATGCTGTCGTCGCTAAACTGTTATCACCGATGATAGCAATCTTATCTCCTTTCTCTACATTAAAGGTTACGTTTTTGAATAATGTCTCACCTTCTTTATTGACATAAGATAGATTATTGACAGCTAATATCTGCTTTCCAGCTTCTCTACCTTGTGTAAAGATGATACCTGGATACTTACGACTAGATGGTTTGATATCTTCGACATTGATCTTCTCTAGCATCTTTTTACGTGCCGTCGCTTGCTTTGACTTACTCGCATTCGCAGAGAATCTATCGATAAAGGCTTGTAGTTCTGTTTTCTTGTCTTCTGCTTTCTTATTAGCTGTTAACTTTTGCTTCAGTGCTAACTGAGAAGATTCATACCAGAATGTATAGTTACCTGTATACATATTGATCTTACTGAAATCGATATCTACGATATGTGTACACACTGTATCCAAGAAGTGTCTATCGTGAGATACTACGATTACTGTATTCTTAAAATCTAAAAGAAAATCTTCTAACCATGTGATCGTCTTAAGATCAAGATCATTGGTAGGCTCATCGAGTATCAAGATATCTGGCTCACCAAATAAGGCTTGCGCTAATAACACTCTTACTTTCTGATTACCGTCAAGATCTTTCACTAGTTTATAATGCTGATCTTCTGGTATGCCTATCCCACTCAGTAGCGATGCTGCATTAGACTCTGCAGACCATCCGTCCATCTCAGCGAATTCTTCCTCTAATTGACCAGCTTTTACACCATCTGCATCAGAAAAATCTTCTTTCATATAGATCGCATCTTTCTCTTTCATAAGACTATATAGCTCCTCATGTCCCATCATCACAGTATTGAGTACTGTCTCTTCATCATATCTAAAGTGATCTTGCTTTAGCACAGCCATACGCTTACCTTTCTCGAGGGTTACGTGGCCGATATTAGGCTCTATATCTCCAGATAGTATCTTGAGAAAAGTAGACTTACCTGCACCATTGGCACCGATGACACCGAAGCAGTTGTTACCTGAAAATGAGATGTTTACTTCATCAAAAAGAATTCTCTTACCGTACTGTAGAGATACGTTATTTGCGCTGATCATAGTATATGCGATTTAAGGGCGCAAAAGTAAGAAAGTTTGGGGATTTGTTGGTAGTGAGGTTCATAGAACTGGATATTCAAAAACAAACTAAGTTTAGTCATGTCGTACTTGCATTCATTGCAAAATCTTTGATTCTAATTATTTCATCATCCCTGTAGTCCACGTTCAACTTCACTCAGTGTAAGCGCTTTAAAAGAGACACATAATAGTGTGGCTTTCGCAGAGAACACATGAGCTAAGAAAACACATGGACTCGGAGCAGCAGTTATCACTTTGATATATACAGGTTAGCCACACTATATTAAGACTTCGCGCGTTTTTCTTCGAAAATTCACGCTTTGCCCAATATCTTAGCTTTCACAATCTTGATATCTTCATAGATCACATCAAGTTTTTGCTTTGTAGATTGGATCGCTAGTTCTTTAGTGAGCTTGCTATGAAACTCCCATACTTCTTTGACTTCATCGTATGCGAGTAGTTCGGTACCGTATTCTTCATTGAGGGAAATGAGGGTGAGTGATCTCATATGCTTCTCGTTGCGTACTTGCTTGATACGGATCCCATCATTATCTACGACTACGTATATCTTATTGTCTTTAATCTGACTGAGGTCTTCTACCGCTTTGGTGATGATCCACTCGCTAGGTAAAATGGTCGGCACCATACTATAGCCTTCTACTTGGAAGCAACGAAAAGTCGCATTGCGATACTCTGGAATCGGAAACGAAAACGATGGTAATTGCTCAAAGAAATCATTGTTATCTAGATTTCCTGTGTAACCAGCAGCAGCCTTTTGATTGACCATAAGGATATTATCAAAGCCGTCACTATCGACAGTCACTACACTTGGGCTTACTTCCTTAGACCTAGGATCGAGGTATTTCTGCTCGCTCTCTCCATATAGCCATAGCGGATTGATATTATAATCGCTGAGTAATCGTAGCACGAGCTTACCCGTGAGCTTTGTTCTACCACGCTCATATTCAGTAGTTGTACTACCTACACCTAACTTTTCTGCAAAAGAAGATTGTGTTTGATTCAGCTCTTCTCTGATCTGTCTTAGCCTTTTATACTGTATCGATAATTCCATATTGGTAGTAAAAGTAGTTTAAATA
Source organism: uncultured Saprospiraceae bacterium (assembly GCA_937995755.1). Lineage (GTDB taxonomy): Bacteria > Bacteroidota > Bacteroidia > Chitinophagales > Saprospiraceae > UBA1994. Next base: position 10,056 of record CALKJD010000040.1, read on the forward strand.
AGTAATTTTCACAAATATTGGTAAATATTACCATCGTTAGTAATAATTCCATTTCTTTGTGAATATTACGAGTCTAGGCTTTGAAACGTCGTACTTTCAGAATAGAGACTTTATTATATAAGATATGGAGAGAGTTGTGATAGTGAGGGATCGTGGTTCACCTGATCTACCGCTCTCTCAATATCAAAAGAAGTAAGATTGAGACATTTTCTTGGCTTGAGCCAGCGAATCTCAAAGAGATACTATTTACATCATCTAAAAGTAAATACTTGAAAAAAGCACTGAACATTAAAGTAGAAAGATCGAAAGGCCAAAAGATACATGGCTCGAGCCAAGCCCTACTTGCTCTCGCAGTCCATGTGTTTTCTATGAAAGCCACATTCTCACTGCGACGACACACGTTTACTGAGTAAGCCGTTGTTGGTCGAAGCGAAAACATTTTTTAATTATCAGATAGTACAAACTCAAACAGTAAGAATACCAAATGAGATCAATACTACATCTAGACTTAGATACCTTCTTCGTATCCGTAGAACGACTAATAGACAGTCGTCTCAATGGACTACCTATCCTCGTAGGAGGTACAGGAGATAGAGGTGTCGTATCAGCAGCCAGCTATGAATCCAGAGCTTTTGGCGCACACTCAGGTATGCCTATGAAAATGGCCAGACAATTGTGCCCAGAAGCGATCGTAATCAAAGGTAATGCAAGCACTTACACAAAACATTCCAAAGCAGTAACAGACATCCTTAAAGAAGAGGTGCCATTATTGGAAAAAGCGAGCATTGACGAATTTTATGCGGACCTAACAGGTATGGACAAGTATGTTGGCTGCTATAAGTTTGCCTCCGAGATGCGTACTAAGATCATCAAAGAGACAGGCTTACCGATCTCATTTGGACTATCTGCTAACAAGACTGTATCTAAGGTAGCGACAGGCGAAGCCAAACCCAATAATCAGATCAAAATCGATCTAGGCTATGAAAAGCCATTTTTAGCACCATTATCTATCAAGAAAATACCCTCGGTAGGTGATAAGACTTTTCAGACGCTATGTCATCTAGGGATCAAGAAAGTATCCACGGTACAGGAAATGCCTGTAGAGATGATGGAGTCCGTATTTGGCAAACACGGTAAAAGCATATGGCTAAAATCTAATGGTATAGATAACACCGAACTAGTAGAATATCACGAACGAAAGTCTATCTCTAGCGAACGTACATTTGGAAAAGATACTACCGATGTCCATAAGCTCAAAACCATCATTAGAGCTATGGCAGAAAACCTAGCCTTCCAATTGCGTAATGGACAGAAATTGACTTCTTGTATCAGTGTCAAGATTAGATACTCGGATTTCAATACACATTCTAAGCAATGTAAGATCGGTTATACCTCTGCTGATCACAATTTGATTGATCGAGTGTTGGAACTGTTTGACAAGTTGTACAGTAAGCGACTATTGATTAGATTAGTAGGTGTACGATTTAGTGGATTAGTATCAGGAAATTATCAGATGAGTTTGTTTGAGAGTACACAGCGCACTGCCGATCTCTATCAAGCGATGGATCTGATTAGAAATAAATATGGAAGTCGTAGTGTATTCCGAGCTTCGACTTTTGGTGCAAGATCAATAGGCGGAGTAGGTAATCCGTTTAATGGTGAGCCACCGATTGTATTGGCCCATAGGACGGCGTAGATGTAATTAATAACTTTGAAAATTACCTGTGTGATATGACTCGAAATGAAAGCAATCTTTTTGTACAAAACATTTGCAGAGTGAATAAGCGGAAGCCAATTCACGTTTGGAATTCACAATTAATAATCTACAATTAATACAATACCATGTGTGGAAGATACGCTGTAGTCAGCAAACTAAAAGTAATAGAAAAAGAATTTAATGCGGATGTATCTGAGATACTAGATCGTTTTGAATTTAATCCTAACGTAAGTCCTAATGACGAAGCATTGGTCATCACTAATGATGCTCCAGATACGGTACAGCTATTTCGATTTGGATTTACGCCACACTGGGCTAAGAAGAAAACTTATATGATCAATGCTCGTAGCGAAGGTGATCATAATAAAGAAAACGCCACTAACTATACTGGCGCCAAAGGGATCATCAGTAAACCTATGTTTCGTAAAGCGATACGGTCGCAGCGATGCTTAGTGATCGCAGATGCATTTGTCGAAGGTACTACCGAAAAGAAATTAAGCGATCCATATCTCGTGTATCGCGGTGGCAAGAAACGCCCTTTCGCTATGGCTGGAATATGGGACGAATGGATAGATCCTAAAACTGGCGAAACAACGAAAAGCTTCGCTATAATAACTACTGCACCTACACCACTCATGCAAGCGATTCCACACCATCGGAGTCCATTAGTATTGACAGAAGAAGATGAAAAAAGATGGATCAGTAATGACCTCACCCTCAACGAAGTGACCGAAATGCTATATCCGTTTGACGATACAGGATTCAATGCCTATCCGATCTCTACAGATATTAAGTCTGCTCACAACAAATATGCAGATGTACTCAAGCCCACCGGAGAGCGACTTCGCAAAGAGTACGATTATATATTCTACCAAGATCTAGAGTTGCAGGGAATGGGCGAAACGACTGCTAGGAAAAGAGTAGAAGATCGGAAACAAAATAATCAACTAGATCTATTTGGTAGCTAGTGTACATCAACTGCCATACATATTATAGCTTACGATATGGTACGATCTCAGACAAAGAATTAATCGAAATTGCAATAGCAGACCAAGCCACCACTGTGTGTCTTACGGACGTAAACAATACGTCTGCCTGCCTCAACTTTGTACGATTAGCTCAGACCGCTGGCATCAAACCAATCATCGGAATCGACTTCAGAGACGGAGCGAAACAGCTGTACGTTGGTATTGCTAAAAACAACAATGGTTTTCATCAACTCAACAATTATCTATCCTACTATAGTCACAAGAAAAAGTCATTTCCAGAAATCGCTGTAGAGCTAGACGATGTCATTTTCATTTACCCCTTTGAGCAAGTGATGCTACTCAACAGACGCATCTTTAGTGAGAACGAATACATAGGTGTACCAAGACACCAACTCAACAAATTGATCTTTACCGATTACTCTCAGTATGCTGACAAACTAGTCGTGCTCAACACTTTTACATTTAGAGATAAGAAAGATTTCAACACCCACAGACTATTGCGTGCGATAGATAATAATGTACTCTTGAGCAAACTCGACCCAGAGATGCAAGCACATGAAAGAGATGTGTACTTACCTCAAAAAGAACTCGCTCAACATTACGAAAGATTCCCTCAGGTATTTACTAATACTCAGCAGCTTTTAGAGGAGTGTAGCATATACTTTGACTTTTCAAAAGATCGACCACACCAAAACAAACTGACCTATACTGGCTGTAGAGAAAAAGATGAAATACTACTCGCTACCCTATGCGATAAAGGATTAACTAATAGGTATCCTATCGTCACAGAAGAGATCACCACAAGGATCCAAAAAGAATTAGACATGATTCAAAAAATGGATTTTGTTCCTTTCTTTTTGGTCAATTGGGACATCATAGATTATGCGATGAAGAAAGGTTACTACCATGTAGGTAGAGGAAGTGGAGCCAATAGTATCGTCGCATATCTTCTAGGTATTACTGATGTAGATCCTATAGAATTAGATTTATATTTTGAGCGATTTATGAATCTATATCGAACGAGTCCACCTGACTTCGATATAGATTTTTCTTGGAGAGATAGAGAAGATGTAACGCGATATATTTTTGAGCGATTTGGTAGCGAAGGACAAGTAGCATTATTAGCGACTTACAATACATTTAAACATAGTGCAGCGGTACGAGAACTTGGAAAAGTATTTGGTCTACCCAAGCATGAAATAGATAAACTGAGTAAAGGGAAATTTAATTACAACCAACTCGACAAGCTATCACAACTCGTTATTATATATGCCCAACAGTTAGATGGCAAACCTAATTACCTTAGCATCCACTCCGCAGGTATCATCATATGTGAGCGACCGATACATTATTATACGGCTACAGATCTGCCACCTAAGGGATTTGCGACTACACAGTTTGATATGATCGTAGCGGAAGATGTAGGTATATACAAATACGACATCCTCGGACAGCGTGGACTCGGTAAAATCAAAGATGCGATACAACTCGTCAAGATCAATCAACCAGAAGTAGAGCTACCAGACATACACGACGTCAAGCCTTTCTTCAGAGATACTAAAATAAATAAACTGGTAAGCCAAGCGAAATGTATAGGCTGCTTCTATGTAGAATCTCCAGCGATGCGGATGCTCTTACGCAAGCTAGAAGTAGATACTTATCAAGGTCTAGTGGCAGCGAGTTCGATTATACGGCCTGGCGTGGCTAAGAGTGGTATGATGAGAGAATATATACTCAGGCACAAGGATCCAGAACGAAGAAAACTTGCGCATCCGATCCTTCATAAGATCATGCCTGACACTTATGGCATCATGGTATACCAAGAGGATGTGATCAAAGTCGCGCACCATTTCGCAGGATTAGACCTAGGTGAATCAGACGTACTCCGTAGAGGTATGAGTGGCAAGTATCGATCTAGAGCAGAGTTCGAAAAGATCAGAAATAAATTTGTGCAAAACTGTATCGAAAAAGGCTACCAAAAAGAAGTCATCATGGAAGTATGGCACCAAGTAGAAAGCTTTGCTGGATATGCATTTGCCAAAGGTCACAGTGCCTCCTACGCTGTAGAAAGCTATCAAAGCCTCTATCTTAAAACCTACTTCCCACTAGAGTATATGGTGGCCGTACTTAATAATGGCGGAGGATTCTACAGTCCAGAACTCTACGTACACGAAGCGCGTATGCTAGGCGGCAACATACAAGCACCCTGCGTCAATAAGAGTCACTACCCTACATGGCTTTATGGCAAAGATATTTATCTCGGATTCCATATGCTCCAAGGATTAGAAGTACATACTGCGCAACGCATTATCAAAGAGCGAAAAGAAAATGGTGCCTTCCGATCATTAGATGACTTTCTAGCTAGGATGGTCATATCTATTGAGCAATTAGACTTACTCATTAGAATCAATGCCTTTCGATTTACTAATGTAGATAAGAGGACCTTACTTTGGAAAGCACATTTTGTACTCAGAGCCACTCCAGCGAAGAAAGAACATCAGCAAGTATTATTTAATCATACACCAACTAAAAATTATGACTTACCTGCATTTGAAATCAAAGACTTAGAAAATGCTTTTGATGAAATTGAGTTATTAGGATTTCCATTATCGCATCCGTTTCTATTACTGAAAGATACGATACCAGAAAGAAAATTTTTAGCTAAACACTTTGCACAATACAAGGATCAAGTAATCGCTATCTACGGCTATCTAGTCTCTATCAAAAACACTACGACTACTAATAAAAAGCGAATGCAATTTGGCACTTTCTTAGATTACGAAGGAGAATGGATCGATACCGTACATTTCCCTCCAGTCGCAGCGCGTAATCCATTTAGAGGTAGAGGCATATACTTACTCACAGGTAAAGTGGTAGAAGAATTTGGTTTTTATACTATCGAAATAATCAAGATGGATCGATTAGCTTATGTAGAAGACAGTAGATTTTCGATGCAAAAAGAAGAGAATCCACAATAGAGAGCGTTCAATATCACCAAGCCATATCTTGTAGTATAGTCAATTTAAATCTGATTTATCAAAACTGTTATACTCTATAGGGCATTAGTAATACATTACTAATGCCAAATTGATTATATTTAGTTTGATTTTTTTTAGGAACGAGACAATGTGATAGATATGAAAATATTCAATGCTAAAAAAATAAAAAACTGGGATAAATATACAATACAAAACGAAGGCATTGAGTCTATAAATTTAATGGAGCGAGCATCAGAAGCTTTTACAGATTGGTTTACCCGTAAATTCGTTAATAAAACAACTCCAATATTTGTTTTTTGCGGAAATGGAAACAATGGAGGAGATGGCTTAGCAATTAGTCGACTTCTATATCAAAAGTCATACAATATCCATATAATAGTATTAGCCATTTCCGATAAAAGGTCAGCAGACAATCAAGCCAATCTAAATGCTATCGAGAAATTTGGTGATCTTAAAACAACAACTTTATTCAATCGTGCAGACCTGCCAGCCATTCCTGATTCTTCAATTATTATAGATGCTATTTTTGGAACAGGCCTAAACAAAGAACTTCATGGCTTCACCAAAGAATTAGTGGAAACTCTAAACGCCCTAAATGCAGTGCGAATAGCTGTAGATATTCCCTCTGGATTATTAGCAGACAAAGCTTCACGAGGTACAGTATTTAATGCTCACTACACCTTTTCTTTTGAGCAGCCTAAACTAGCATTTATGTTTCCTGAGAACGATAAGTATGTAGGAAAATGGATAGCAGAATCGATTAACCTCTCTAAGGCATACTATAGTAACGAAGCTACAGATCATCATCTTCTTACCGACAACAAAATTTCATCTTACTATAAAAAAAGAAACAAATTTGAGCATAAAGGAAATTTTGGTCACGCCCTTCTGATTATGGGAAGCAAAGGTAAGATCGGTGCAGCTTTCCTTTCTGCCTATTCCTCTCTAAGATCTGGGTGTGGATTGACGACTATCTACACGCCAAATTGTGGATATGAAATTTTACAAACAAGTATTCCTGAAGCAATGGTAGTTACGGATAAAAATGAATTTCATATTAGTGATGTACCGAATATTGATATTTATGATGCTATTGGAGTAGGATGTGGTTTAGGTGTAAAAAGTGAAACACAAAAAGCACTTTCTGACTTATTACAAAAATCGAAGAACCCATTAGTTCTTGATGCAGATGCTTTAAATATTATCGCTGAAAACCCTGACTTAATTATGAGTATTCCAAAACATTCAATACTTACGCCACACCCAAAAGAGTTCGAACGATTATTTGGGAAATCATCTGATAATTTCGAAAGAAATGATCTACAAAGAAACAAAGCCATTAGTTTACAATGTTTCATACTATTAAAAGGAGCACATAGTTGTATCGCTACACCTATGGGACTTTGCTATTACAATTCAACCGGAAATCCTGGAATGGCAACAGCTGGTAGCGGAGATGTACTTACAGGAATAATCACAGGATTATTGGCCCAAGGATACTCTTCTAAGGCTGCATTATGTTTGGGTGTTTATTTACATGGACTAGCAGGAGATTTGGCTTCTAATGATTTAGGAGAGGAATCCATAATGGCCAGAGACATCATAGAATATCTTCCAAAAGCATATTTGCAATTACATCAATACTCCACCTAATTGACGTTGATCCTAATAGAAATCAACTTTGCTATAGCTACACAAAATTTCTAGTAATCATATCGATTCGAGATCAATATAATTACTAGAAACATTTACTCTGACAAGATCGACTTATACCTAAGCTTGTATACTACATCCTCTTCACTTTCTTTGTCTATGACAACAAGTATATTATCATAATCACTTTCATCAAAACCTGCAGGAAATTCTTGTCTTCCTAATATTACATTTGCCAAAGCCGGTGTAGTATTAGAATGTCCAGCTATGATTACTGCAGATTTAGTAGAGTCCTGTGAGATGGTTTCATAAAGAAGCTTTAGATCACTTGGCTTATATGGTAATATCTTTAGACCTTTACGCGCCGCCAATGTATCTACAGTAAACAATGTACGCGTATATAACGTAGAGTAAACCCCATCGACACGAGTACCTTTCATCATATTCGCTAGATAGTTAGCTCTTTCTATTCCTTCCTCTGTCAGATTCGGATTATCCGCAGGCACCGTATCCTTTTCTGCATGTCTTACCAGATAGTAGATCTTATCATTATCCTTTATATCCATTGCGTACTCTTTCCCAGACTGATCTATGATTATTCCTTCTTTGATCGCTGAAATATAAGTTCCATTTGTAATCGTCTTAGCTTGCTTAGGACTACACGATAATAATAATAGTATGGAAATGGCGAATGTTGATATATATATGATTCTTTGCATTTGCTTTTATTTCAAATTATAGACTAGGTATTTGTATTTGCTTTGAAAGTAAATCTTCCATATTTTCTCTTTCACGAATCAGGTAATGCTTTCCATCTAAGATTGCAACTTCTGCAGGTCTAAATCTACTATTGTAATTGCTAGACATACTAAAACAATATGCTCCACAATTTTTAAAAGCCAAAACATCTCCTTCGCTGATCTCTTTGATTCGTCTATTGACACCAAAAGTATCCGTCTCACATATATACCCTACAATGGTATACAACCTAGTAGGTCCTTCTACTCTACTTACGTTGACAATTTCATGGTGCGAGCCGTACAGCATTGGCCTAATTAAATGATTAAGTCCTGTATCCAATCCAGCAAATACGGTTGACGTAGTTTGCTTAATTACATTGACAGAAGCCAAGAAAAATCCAGACTCACTTACAAGATACTTCCCAGGTTCAAATACTATATCTAGTTGCTTTCCATACTGAGCACAAAATGTATTGAATCGCTCCATGAATTTATTTCCTAATAATTCCATATCAGTACTCACGTCACCTTCTTTGTAAGGCACCTTAAACCCACTTCCAAAATCTATATATTCTAGATCTTTAAATTGTAAAGCCACTTCTAATAATAAATCTGCTCCCAACAAGAATGTCTCTACATCTAAAATATCTGAACCCGTATGCATATGTAGTCCTGAGACATTCATGCCATGAGCTTTCACGATACGCTGTATATGTGGTATCTGATGAATAGATATTCCAAATTTACTATCTATATGTCCAGTAGAAATCTTGTGATTACCTCCACCCATAATATGTGGATTGATACGTATACATACTGGATACTCAGGAAACTCATCTCCAAATTGCTCTAAGACAGAAAGATTATCTAAGTTGATATTCACCTTATGGTGTACCGCTTCTCTGAGTTCAGTCATAGACACACAGTTAGGCGTATATAATATCTGATGAGGCTCAAATCCTGCCATAAGACCTAGCCTTACTTCTTGAATAGATACCGTATCTAATCCAGAGCCTAGCGATCGTAGATATTTCAATACATTGATATTCGTATTGGCTTTACATGCGTAATTTATTCTCAGGCGATCTGTGTTGAAAGCTTTACTGATCTTAGAGTATTGATGTTTTATTCTTGAAAAATCATACACATAAACAGGTGCACCATATGTCTCAACAATTTCGTTTGCAGATACATCTCCAGTAAAGAAATACTGTTCTCCTACAGTATATAAAGATCTCTCATCACTCATAATCTCAAAGAATATTAATTAATGTTTTAAATAAAAATGAAGAGCCTATAGAGTTTTGGCATCTTCATTTTTCTATAATTTCTAAAAATAGATATAAAGATATCACTATATTAGTATGTACACACCATTATCATAACAATCTGCATCTATAATGTAACTCTACCCGATAAAAGCATGAATGAGTCAATCCAACATATCATAGATTCCTGTCAGAAGGAAGAAAGCACTGGTCAAAAGGCGCTCTACGACATGTATAGAGGCTTACTTTTTGGTATCTGCAGAAGGTATATTGGACAGTCAGAGAATGCCGAAGATGTCTTTATCGAAGGGTTTTACAAAATATTCTCTAAGATTGGATCATTTAAAAATGAAGGCAGTTTCGAAGGCTGGATGAAAAGATTGATGGTCAACGAATGTCTTATGTATATCAGAAAACATAAAACATCTCATATGACTATCGAGTTAGGTGATCTTCAAATAGATAATCAAGACTTATCAGCATTAGATAATTTGCAGACCGCAGATGTACTCAAGATGGTAAATGAATTACCTACTGGATACAAGACTGTATTTAACTTATATGTGATAGAAGGTTATAAGCATAGAGAGATCGCTGAACTCCTTGGAATAAGTATCAATACTTCAAAATCACAATTGATATTAGCTAAAAAGAAGCTGCGACAAATAGCCGAAAAAAAAAGTATAATTAGTCTAACCGGTTTAACGAATAATAGTACCAGTAAATAAAGTTATGGAAAATAACAATCTACATCGATTTAAAGAAGAAATGCAATCTTACGAAGAGTTGCCATCTGATAGAGCATGGAATAGAATCAATGATAAGATGCAGATTAGAAATAATAAGAGAACTGTGCAGTGGTATAGATGGATCGCCGTAGCTGCAAGTACAATTGCTATTGTGAGTGTATATAGCATCTATCAACATAACATCCACAAGCACAATCCAAAAATGTTCGCTTACAACTCTATCAAAACTGATGCTAAACCAACTATTATAGAAGAGTTAGAAGTATTAACAAATGATGGTATCTATGCCATAGAGCAAGTAGCTGACCTCAACCAAGCTTACTCAAATGAGCCATACAGTCACTTTAAGGAAAAGCACATTAGGTAATCTCTACTTCAGCAAAATATTACTGAAAGAATTTACTCAACGTATCACTAGCAGATATCTCCGTAATTATATAATCTCCTCCTCTACTATTGCTTAAGAGTACTCTATCAAACTGCGTGTAATCAGTCCATGGTGTAGTAAATCTAGCTACAGTATCTTTAGTAGAATTGTAGAAATCCCATTGCGAAACCAACCTAGTACTATCGTCGACATATACATGATACATATTATTAGGTGTATCTCCTACTTGATCAAACGTAAGAGAAAGCACATCGGCCGATCGCCCATTCGTTGTAGTATCCTTATGGACATACTTTAATGTAACACCACTGTCTTTGAGCTTATATGGCATGAACACCCAATAGGCATCATTGATCCACATACTTTTACCCTTATCTAGATACTTCTTGAGACTATCTTGTTCGGTAAGAGTTACACCTCTATAATTTACCGTGCCTGTGATAGCCTCCAGATTCATTAGTATATCAAAAGTATCTTGGATCCCTTGAATCACTAAATCACCGTTAGATTTATCCCAGATGTGACGACGAGAACCAAAGAAATTCCACATCAAGTATCTAGTCTCATCCCATGCTTGTCTACCACCCATCGCTTCCATGACTTCATCTGCGATTGCGATAGCCTTTGGATCAGAATCCGTCTCATTAAAACCTTTCGCAGCTGAGTTACCATAGACTATGGCAGCCTCATCCGCTCTTGATTTATTTTCATTACAGGAGCTTAATATTGAAATTATAAATAAACAAAGTACTAGTCTTGAATATTGCATTGTCCATTGATTTCTAACGCTCCAGTATTACTATTGATCACTTGACTATCGTTTGGATGTAATACATTGATATCAGTTAGTTTTAGCGATCCATTATTCATTAGTGTCGGTGCCGTTCCGTTAGACTGCATTGTAAACCCTTCGAAACTAACATCTGACATATCATCTATAATTAACCCTCCATCTGTATTGATAAAATTGATTGTAATATTATCAGCAGGGTCAGCTAATACATTTATATTTTTATTGATAGTGATTACATCCGTCAGATTAATACTTAGTCCTGCGATATCTGTCATCAGTCTGATTGTATCTCCAGATCTGGCACAATCTAAAGCACCTAAGAAAGTACCTATTCCTACCGTAGCCTGATTATTAGAGACTGTAAGGTCACAATAGTCATCCATACAAAACTTTAATCCCCAACCAGTAAGCTCACCTCCATCTTGGTCCGCATCATCCAAAATCTCCAATTGCCAAATACCAGCTATCGCTTTATTATCAAAATCTGATAAAGGATTATCTGGTTGATATGTATCTCCATCAATTGGAGGACATGGATGATTTACTAAAGAACTTTCATCATCAAAGTTTATATCAAAATCATCTTGACTCCCACATGGCTTATTCCAAAATTCAACATTAGTATTATCAGGAGCAACAAGAGAAAAACTAAGGTCGTCTACATATGAATGTGTACCCTCAAGATTGACAATATCTATATCATCTATAGTTCCTCGGTCATACAATACAAGCTCAGAACTTATAGTATTCTGTCCAGTAGACGATATGGTCATCGGTAAATCGCTACTTGCTAATGTCTGACATACGATAGCGTTAGTAGTAAATTTATGTATATCAGACCACGCAGAAGTACCACATCCATTATTAGATCTTACTCTATAACCATAAGCCGTTAACTCCTCCAAAGGGTTAGTTATCTCAACTTGATTATCTGTAACCGTACCTGATTGGATAATACTCGCACCATTTCCAAAAGATGAAAATTGATAGTCATAACTCATCGCCAATACATCCTCCCATATCAAAGTTGGCATTAATGACACACCTACAGCCCCATCTGTTGGATATATATCTTCTGGCGGTGTTGCAGGTCCAGTAAGTATCAACTCGTAATTGACACTTTTCACTTCACCTCCAGACTGTCCTTCTATAATTATATCGTATTGACCTACCTCGCCAGTAAAGCCAGATATTGTCAATACCGAGATATTGCCAGGGATTACTGGATTACTTGAAAATGAAGCAACAGCTCCTGTAGGTAATCCGCTGATACTTAATGCCACTGGTGTATTATAACCTAATATCGAACTAACCTGAACATTAGTAGTCGTACTATTCACCGTATTACAAAAATTTTGAGTTGACACACTAAGTGACATTTCATAGGTTGGTGTATTTTGCTCTATCGTGATCTCTCCTTCATTGATATCAAAGAAAATATTGTCAGCACCTTTCACCATTACTCGCCCAGTACTAGTAATAATACTTGGTACTACTATCGTTGAAGATCCATCATTTGCTGTAGTAGTTAATAATATAGGAGCATCAAAGTTCTCATCTTCCGAAAACCAAATTTCTACATTAGTACAATTAACTGGAGCACCATTGGTATTGGCTACATCCCAAGTAATTGTTTCATTCTGACCTAACTCCCACGTCACATTTGATGATTGACTAGTCACTACGAAAGGTCCAGAATTACCATCTACTTCTATGACTACATCTGCTTCCGCTGTACAGCCTGCGTCAGATGTTCCTGGGCCATCATGCCAGTCTCTTACTGTCACTCTAAAATTAAGATCTCTACCTACTGATGGAATCACTTCCCACTCAGGGCTATTACCAGCAATAATATCCGGCAGCGAGGGAAAATATCTTTTAGAATCTGATACAGGCTCTAATGACCTAAATGCTGGTCCACCAGTATTAGTACTACTCGGAGGCATAGTTGCTACTTCGTCATCCATCTGCTCCCAGCAATATGTAATATCATCACCATCCAGATCTGTACCATTGGCATCTAGTACAAACGTGGTAGACTTAGGTATAGCATACGAGCTAGCATCAAGTGTAACTTCAGGGCTTGTATTACCAAAGTTGATTATTTCTTCAGCGCAAGCAAATACTGATGCATCATTCATCACCTCATCTATACTTATAGCATGAAAATATGGATCACTATTACTTTGTACGTTGGGAGCACAGATACCTGCATACCCCATTATTGTAGAAGCACTACCAGGCTCCATTGCCGTGTTGCTATTTCTATTACAATCATTGTTTTGCGTGTGATTAGCTCCCATCTGGTGCCCCATTTCATGAGCAACGTAATCTATAGAAAACGGATCTCCAATAGGTGATGACTGTCCAGTCACTCCACCTGCCTTCTGATTATTATTACATACAGAAGAAAGATATGCCACTCCGCCACCACCAGTACTAAAGACATGACCGATATCATAATTGGCAGTACCGATTACGTCATCTACCGTATTCTGATTCTGTCCTAACATTGTCCCTCCACTACCATTCGTATATGGATCTGTGCCTGAATTGTAATAGTATAAACTTTCATTATTGTTGACCAATACCATACGAACTCCAAATTCCTGTTCGTAAACCTCATTAACTCGATTGATCGCTGTGACTACTGCAGAATGTACTTCTTCTTCATCAGGAATACTTGCATTAGTAGTATGAAAATTAGAATATTCTCCATTCGCCGCATTAGCTAATCTTAGTGTATTGAGTTCGCAAGATCCCTGTCTTACATTAGCTACAATGGGATCTCTGCTTCGATCTATCTTTTGCTCAGTCACTCCACATGTAAATGTCTCGGTAGATCTATAATCTCTACGATCGTAGATAATCTTATAATTCTTATGCCCACGCTTAAAATGTTCTATGTATATATGACTACCTGGAGAATTGACAACTGCTCTTAGTCCATGTACTGTATAATCAAGCCTTACGCGTATTTTTCTATCTGATAGACATACTCCTTTGAACGTTCTGATATTATCAAACTTAGCGGCTAGTAGAGGTTCTTGCATATCATATCGCACTATTCCAAATGATAACATACGACCGTCTGCCATCATCAATTTCAATATCGCTCTACTGTCTATTGCAGTAGATTGATCTTCGTATGGTGCTGACCATAGTATTTCTTTGATCTCTGCATCTGATACTTTGGCAACTATAGACTTAATAGGATGAAAATCTTGAATGCCTGAGAACGATAATTTTTCTTCTGATTGAGAAGTCCAAGATTGGGCGGATACCATGCTCGATAGCATAAGTATAAAGGTTAATAAACCTAGTATTCTATTCATAAATGTTAATATTACTTCAATTTGCTCCACGAATTACGCATTCATATCTCATAAATCAAAATATATAGCTGATTGCCAAAGAATTATGTTATGAATGACGAAGATTATGTTTCTTTCAAGACATTATAAATTACAACTCAACTAATAAAGCCTTATTACGTTAGTAGATTATATGATGCAAATCCTACTTTTGCACCGTAATAATTATAAAAACAATAAAAATACTAACACAATATGCAAGATATCGTTGCACAAGAGATGCTAGATCATATTAAAACAGCAAGTTTTGATAAAGACATCGACGTAACCATAGATACGACTAAAGGAAAAATCAATCTTACGCTTTTCGCTGAGAAATGCCCTAAGACTGTAGCTAACTTCACCAAGCTAGCGGAGAAAGGCTTTTATGACAATTTGTTTTTCCACAGAGTCATTCCTGATTTTATGGTTCAAGGAGGGTGTCCTCTAGGTTTAGGTTCAGGAGGTCCTGGGTACAAATTTGAAGATGAGTTTCATCCTGAACTGAAGCATGATGCTCCTGGAATACTATCTATGGCTAATGCTGGTCCTGGAACTAATGGATCACAATTCTTCATTACTCACGTGGCTACGCCATGGTTAGATGGTAACCACTCTGTATTTGGTAAAGTAAAGTCTGATGCAGACCAAGATGTGGTAAATGCGATTGATATGGGAGATCAGATTTTTTCTATCACTATTTCATAGTACATAACATTACGATGCGCCTCTCCTATTTGGAGGCTATCCAAACATAAGTAATAAGCAGTCTTTGGGCTTCAGTAAAACAACTGAAATCAAAAGACTGCTTTTTTATTATATATACTTTTGAAATGGAATCGTTAGCACAATAGTTACAAGCTTGGATTTTGAACTTTGAACTAAATGCTTTGGTTTATTATATAGAAGATGTTATCAAATATTGATTTAACGCTAAAAACCCAAAGTGAAATTTGTCAACCTTATATTAATCTTATCTGCGATGCTATTATTGGATGCCTACCGAAGACCTCACAACTTTACTGAAGAGCATAGCCCTAAGTACATATGTAATGCGTACGATAATGATCGAGAAGAAGATCCTAACACTATTACGGTAGTAAGTTACAATATCGAAAAGGGAAAGAATATATCAGAGGCAATTGAATTGATTTCTTGTAATAGTACGCTAGTTTCTGCGGATGTTTTTCTACTACAAGAAATGGATGAAGCTGGCACTAGGACTATCGCCGATGCATTAGGGCTAAACTATATTTACTTCCCTATCAACAGTAACTATTCTAAGACAAAAGATTTTGGCAGTAGTATCTTGACAAGAGATTCTATTATTGGGGAGCAAAAATTGATACTACCACATGGACAAAGCCACAACAACAGACATCGTGCTATTACCTTTGCCAAAATCATGGTAAATTGTAATGAAGTATTATTAGGTTCCGCTCATTTATCTACGGTATTTATGCCAGCGAAAAAAAGGAAAGAACAAGTTTTGGCTATGGCAAATTTCCTAAATGAATCTTCCAACTCTCATTTAACAAGTATCGTTGGCGGAGATTTCAATGCTTTGCGAAATGACTATCGCAAATACATTCTTAATGCCATGGGTAATGTTGGATACCATGCTTCTACTCAAGGATTGGGTTCTACACATGCAGGAATAATTCCCTTTGTAAAACCAGAATTCGATATGATCTTTGCACGTAATCTTGACTTAACCGATAAAGGAAAAGTAGTAGACAATATAGTAAGTGATCATTATCCAATTTGGGCTAAATTCGAATTAACCAATTAATCCCTTACTCCACTACGCACCCCAGACTCCTTCTTTAATATCTGTCCAAACAGGACTCTTCTTTAGTATCTCGTTTTTCGTATTAGTCAGTGCTGCTTTAAAGATCTCATTCTCAGCTTCAATCCTAATATTATTTTGCATCGATTTCGTTTTCTGAGCATACGATACTTCTACCTCTTTAAGTAACTTCAATAATGCAATGTCTTTCTCTGACTTAGTTTGATATTTACTTTCGAGATTGGCAAGCATATGATCGTAAGGTCCTTTGTTAGTGATTAGCTTCATTAATATAGGTGAGCATTCTACAGCTATAAATAATAACATGATAAAAATGGAAGCATAGTAAATAGTTGAATTTTTATCAGACATGCGTCCTAATGCATTCAGTCTTGACGCTAATCCAGTTAATGACGTTTCTTGCAGACCTTCTAAAGTTGCTGCCGATTGCGATTGGAGATCTTCAACATGTGCTATTGCTGTAGTTAATTCGGATTGAATAGAATCACTCAATATATTGAACTTCACTTGAGCGGCATCCGCTTCGGCTTTCTTCATCTTGTATATAGGACCCATATTTTTATTGCCAGATCCACCGGTCCCATCAGCTTCTGCAATGGCACTAGCTAATAAAGCATCCACCTTTCCCTTCTCTTTTTGGAGCTTACTTTCAATGGCTGCTACCCTTTCCATTCCTTCATCAATGTCTTTCGAGTATCTCGCTTTAGCCGCAGATTCTTGATCAAGGTATCGCTCTTGTTCCATTAACACTAGCTCTGATTGGATTTCAGTATCGAAGAGTTTGACTTCTAAGGGTTTAGATATCACTACGGCTATCAATACTGCCAATAATATTCGAGGTGTAGCCGCTATAAAGTCTTTCCATTTACTATTAGACTTACGCATACTAGAGACAAGGTATCGATCCAGATTGAATATCATAAATCCCCAAATCAATCCAAATAGAAGGGAAATTATATAGGATTCAAATACAGTAAATACGGCATAGCTCGCGGACACAAAGGCTAGTACGCCTGTAAAAAACACAGTCGCTCCAATACCAATATATTTCTGAATTTCACTTGGGCTTCGCTGAAGTAAAGTATGATATGCTCCAGAGCAGAATAAAAAGAATGTAGAAAAAAAACCTAAAGACTTTTGATTTGATACCGCATGTTGAGAGGCAGATGAATGTTTAGACATAGCTTAAAATTTTCTAGAATGAAGAAGTGTAAAGCTTGTCCGATATAAGCAGTGATTTGAGAGTAGTATCAAAATATAATGATTCCCCCTTACGGATAGGAATATCTATATAATGCTGTCTACTAGTAATGATGATTGCTGATGCAAAGTAATTTAACTGAACTATAGTCCTTATTATTATTCGATAGACACAACTATTATCAAGACTAATCTCTAATTGAAAACAATCTTGTTTATAGATTGTAGTAATATTGCATAATCATTAACTAATCAAAGAGATAAAATATATCATGAAACTACAAGGAAAAACAGCCTTCATCACTGGAGGATCAAAAGGAATAGGAAGAGCTATAGCAGAGCATATGTTAGATGCTGGAATGAATGTGGGAATTACAGGAAGATCCATGAATAGCCTAAATTCTGTAGTGGACGAACTCAAAGCAAAATATGGAGATAAAGTATTAGCTTTTGAGGCCGACGTACGTGATTATGCGGCACAGCAAAATGCCGTAAGTCAATTAGTAACAAAGTTCGGAAGTCTTGATGTAGTTATCGCTAATGCTGGTGTAGGTCACTTCGCTCCTATCGATGAGATGACACATGACCAATGGAATGACATTATAGATATTAACCTTACTGGAGTATTCAATACGGTAAAAGCGGCAGTTGAGCCTATCAAGCAAGCAGAAGGATATATCATCACTATCGCATCTTTAGCAGGCACTAACTTTTTTGCGGCAGGATCAGCGTATAACGCAAGTAAATTTGGATTGGTAGGATTCACTCAAGCGGTAATGCTAGATCTACGTAAGTATGGCGTAAAAGTTAGTACCATTATGCCTGGATCAGTATCAACACACTTTAATCATCACACGCCAAATGAAGCAGATGCTTGGAAGATCCAACCTGAAGATATAGCAGAGCTCACTATGGATATCTTAAATATGAATCCAAGAACATTACCTAGTAAGATAGAAGTAAGACCAAGTATGCCTGGAGGGAAATAGTCGAAACTGTAGCAATAAGGGAGCATGAATTAGTTATAAAACTCTTGCATGCTCTCTTATTACTTCTGACTATATTTTTTTTTACTTCATAGGCCACTATCAAAATAAAATTGAGACAATAAAGCTGTGTCTTCCATATCTAACTATCTTGTCATCAATATTCTTTCAATGGTCTTAGTACTTCTATCATAAGTAACTTGCTGCACCGTGGTAATATATCCTTCTTCATTGATGATATAGTTGACCTGACTCTTATCCATAATCAACTCAGCATACGTATTGCCATCACCTTTAGATGTAATGTACATTTTGAGGATTCCATCTTTACTATACACCTTCATTGTTTGGTTAGATGTAGATGCACTACTTAAACAATATGAGCTCTCAGGAATTGTATATATACTGGCTTGCCTCAGGTATTTATCTTGGATTATTTTTATATTATTTACCAAAGAAGCATAGCGAGTATTTCCTAAATTTTCACTTTCTATATACGACTTCCCTACTTTACTTATTGAGTCTAGCGTAATGATCTTATTGGAGCTACCTCTTTGATTATATACATAACTTTTCTTTGCCTTATCATAAGAGATGTTGAAATTCACAGACTTCTTGGCAGTAGTCTCTCCTATATCATATTCTTTGATGTTACCTTTAAATTTAAAATCAGCAGTTTTTATTTTTTTCACATTCATCCTCTTGGCTTGTTCCGTAGTTTTCTTTACAAAACCGAATGAGGTAGCCGGGTACTTACCTCTTCTAACAAGATCTATCTTTAGTGATACATGAGTAGAAGCTTTACTTAATCCACGAGGTTCGAAAATAAAAACGGCATCTTGCACTTTACCTGCATATTTATTTTTCACTTCATCCGGTATTAGTCGTGCATAGTTTTGATGATACATCGGTAATGCATCACAACTAAAATACACCTCTACCACGTCATCTTTATGCTCGATTCGCTTCACTTTAGCATTCAGAGCCAATTTAGAAACCCCAGAATAATCCTTTACTACTTTGACAGATTGCACACTACTTCCACCTCTTGGGTACAAAGCGGTAAGGTTTGGATTGTCTTCTTCTATCATTGCTGTACTAGATGTTTCAGTAGATACTGGAGTAGATGATCCTCTATCCTCTTTTACTTTTCTCTTCTTCTCGGCAATCATTTTCATTACATCATCGTAAGCTTGCTTATCTCTCTCTGAAGCATTATAAGTTGTATTACGAGATGAAACTCTATATCTCGAAGAATCATAATCATTACCACAGTTTCTAAAAAGTATCGAAAACTTAATAATAAATATGATTATACCTAGTACTAAACCAATACCACCACATCCTGAATTTCCACCTCCTGAAGAACTACCTGATCCACTGAGATGACTCGTAATTAATCTAGCATTATCTCTATGATGCTTGGGTTGGAAATAATTAGCCGCGATGTACATGGCTTTTTGCAAAGTAACCAAGGTACTGTTCTTAAACTTCCGAAACTCCGTAGTTCTTGCAAAGGCTTTCTGAAGTACATTGTTGTGACACCATTTAGCAAAGGAAATTTTAATCGGTTCAAACATATTGGGCAATGCACTTAGAGCATCGTAAAACTGACCATTCAATAGTTTTTCTACTTCTTCATATAGTTTGGTGCCATCACCATACATATAAGGTTGTGGATACTCTTCTTCTATATAGCTTACATAATCATTGAGCTCTGCGTATACATTGCTATATGCTATATCCAAATCATGCTCAAGATACTTGCTAGTAAATTCCGTAATCCACTTAACATTATTAGGACCTATCTTTCTATTCTTAATGTCTCTTCCTAACTGCCGATTAATCTTAGCTGCAATATTCTGCATTACTGAAGTTCTATCGACTTCATTCATGCTATTAAAATCAACTGTCAATAGCAAATGAAAAGTAGACATATCTGGGCTCGATAAGAATGTCTGTATTTCTGGGACTTTAAACTGTAATAAATGGCTATCTAAAGTTTTCTCAAGATCTTCAAAAATGGCAATCACAGTATTCTTATCTACTTCATGACCGTTAAGCTTAATCTTGTACTTATCAGTCATCTGAAACAATAATAGCTTCTGCTTCCTATACTTGATCAGCGTGTCATGCGATAGATCATTTATTTCGGACTGCGTAAATATTCGAAGTGGATTATTGTTTTGCATATTCACGTCAGCTTACGTTTGTAGATATATTTGATTTGAAGTATATTATATTGATTATTGCTTTACGCTATACAGATTCATTTACTTACAATATTGAGTAAAATTCTGTATTTGCATTATTTCAGTCCTGTACCTTTAGATTTATAAATGTTTTTGTCGTCTTTATTTTGATCTTCCCAGAGTTTATGCAGTCCATTCACAGCTGAGTACAGCTCTCCTTTATTCTTAGTTTGTAATGCGTTATCTCCTTGCGTAATAAAGCGATCCGCTTCACTTTTTTTATTGTATTCCACCATACGTAAATACAAGAAATAGTTTTCTGCATCTTGTTCTGTAGGGACTCTACGTGAGCTTATTTTCAATCTAATGGCCTCTAGTTGATCTGTTAACCTTTTGATAGATGCTGCATTTGCTTGCTGTAATATACTTTGCTCATTGGCTATCACTCTATCATAAGATGCTTGGTCATTGGGCTGACCATTGACAGAATTAATAGCTGCAGAAGCATATAATTTAGCATCATAATAATCCTCTATGACACTTGTCAGATAAGACGAATTATAGGCAGTATAGATTTCTTTACCGATTTCTCTTTTTTCTAGATCTATTTGATATTTAGCATCAGACACATCATCATCGTTGAGTCTTCTGATCTTTTTCTGAAGCAAATCTATTCTTTCTATTAACTTCATAATACGACCAGCAGATTCGTAGTTTCCATCCTTTTCGTATTTATTGATTTTACTTTGAAGGTTCACTTTAAATAGATCCGTTTCTTCAAGCAATTGCTTCTTATCTATATGCGCCTCAGTAGGGCTAAATGTGTTGACGAACTCTTGATCGGTAAGGACAAGATATGCTCCTACTGTGATATCTCTAGATTCTGATATCTCAAAAGTCAATTCCACATCAGAGCCACGAACGAGATCACGTGTTAAGTCACTGCCTGATATACGTATCATTCCGATCAACTTATTGGCTGCTGGCAACGAATCGACTTCACCTTCTAGCACTTTGATCATCAATGCATCTTCTGAGTCTTTGAGTATAGTCTTTGATAGTTGCTTGGTAATCGTCTTACTCAATGGCAATATATCGTTCTTACCAAATACAGGTTCTAGGAAAGTAGTCTCATGATCTGTCGCATCTACTTCTAAGCAGATATAACTAGGTAGTGGCTGACCATCTATATTATAGTTTCCGTGTACGATGTCTATCGCGTGCGTTTCTACCTTATCACCATTAGCCTTATAGATGCCTAGATCAAAATGATTATTTGATTTGGAGACTAAAGGAACATTTATCAAGTTCTGATTCTGCAATTTCGTCAATCCAGAATCGTAGCCTCCATCAGATCTGATCACTCTATACGACATGCTTGTATCGGCATCGTCATTCATAAGTATGATGACGGTTTCTGTATCATTCGCTACCCTCTCATATGCAATCTTATTCTGGCTACTTGCTTGCGGCATCTCACCTCCTGATACTTCCGGTATATTTTTGATTTTTGCAGGTTTCAGTCCTGCATAGTATGCTGCACCGACTACTACGGCAGTGGTAGGGTCCATTTGAGTATTGACTTCCAGACCTAACTCTTGTGCGAGCATGTTTCGTACTAACGGAATATAAGTAGATCCACCAATCAATAAGATGTGACTTAGATCATTTCTAGTGAGATCATTTCTCGTCATGATCGATTTGATCATATCTACCGTCCTGGTAATTTGTGCTTTTATGATCGTATCAAATTCATCTCTACTCAGCTCCAAGTATACTTCAATTTCTTTGCCTGAGTCATCAGTAATATCGAACTCTATTTCAGCGACTGTTTTGTGGGTCAATTCTTTCTTGGCCTCTTCCGCCAGATGCTTCAATTTATTATAGAGTTTATTATATTTTCCTGAGGTCGTCTTCATCTCCTTTTCGAGATCAGAAAAACTACCTAAAGTCATGAGTTTAGGTATAATAAATTTGTCAATGATACGAGAATCAAAATCACTTCCTCCTAGGTAATTGTCACCCTCGTGATCTACTACTTTCATTTCTCCATTAGCAGCATGTGCAAGGGCAACATCAAAGGTTCCTCCTCCAAGATCGTAGACCAACCATTTTTGATTATTTAAATCTACACTTGTACTATTAGCGTATGCTAGGGAGGCTGCGATAGGCTCTTGTAGCAATACCACTTCTTCAAATCCTGCATCATATCCAGCTTGCTTTGTAGCATTAGACTGTACTGTGTCAAATGCAGCAGGAATCGTTATTACTATTGATCTAGGTGTATCACCTGTATGGATGAAATTCTTTAACTCTTTCAGCAAAATAGCGGATAGCTCTACTGGACTCAGAAAAAGACCTTGCGACTCTAAGAAGTATTTGTCCGATGTTCCCATCTTTCTTTTAAAAACACCAAATACATTATTGGGATTTTTAGCGAGTAACTCCAAGGCCTTCTCCCCCACGATCTGTCGTTCTCCTTTGAAGGCTATTACAGATGCAATAGTCTCTTTCAAGGTAGATGGATTTTTAAATATCGTTACTTCACCTTCATTGTAGAATGCGATAGCACTATTGGTAGTACCTAGATCGATACCGTAATTGATTGTCTTACTCATCTTATTGCTCTTTAGCTACTATGACTACTCCTCGTTGTAATATTACATTCTCTGCACCCTTATGGTAAATAATAGGCTTTACGACTTCTATTATTTTGAGCTGATCAATGCCCTCTCCTGATATCGTGGCATCACAATCTATACGTGTATCATCATAGCTCTGACCGATAGGATCGAGCACCTCTATATCCAATTCTCCGAAGTGTTGTTTAATACGCTTAAACTTACGTTGCAATCCTGAAGAGTCTAGTTCTTGATTGCATTTTTGCTCTATCTGAAATATCTGATTAATGATATTACATAAGACGCTCTGTGTATCCGTCATTCAGTTTGATTTGCTGATCTAATGTGGATACCAAAATATAACTAATCAGCTACTTATCCAAAAAATACAATATTTCGGCTGATTACACTCTAATCAACACTGTTTTCTCTACGATACCTTTCGCTTTATCTACAATTACTTGCTGATATTGAGAGATATATCCATCAACATCTATCAGTAACCCAATCTGAGTATCATCCATCGTTAACTTGATATAACTTTGTCCATCTGATAGTGAAGTCCCATTGTGTTTCATGAGGCCTTCTCCCTTATACATGTCTCTCAGTGGATAGTCAGCATATAATTCTATATTCGGCAAAACCCTTAGTAATCCATCAACCTTATAGTAGCCTCCACTTTTAATATACTTGTTCTGTGCTACCTTTAGATTATTTACAATAGCGCCATACTTCATATCATCAGATATAGGCTCTTTATTTCCAATAGTATATTGTTGCAATCTGTCCATATCTAAGACACCATTTCCAGTATCCGTTTGATACGCATATTGCTTCGAGTTCAATTGGTAATCTAGCTGTATTGATTGACTTGCAAAAGGCTTCTTCGCTCCGATAAAATACTTCGACTCTTTTCCTTCAAATTTGAATGCACTGCTTTTTACCTTTTTGATGTGCAACTTCTTCTTTCCACTACCCTTTTTCTTATCAAATCCATAAGTCACTTTCGGCTCTTCGCTATTTGCTAATGGAGAAAAGTTAACAATCATAGTATGTTGAGATCGAACGCCTAAGTCATCTTTCTTCGCAAATTCTATTACTACATTCTCATTCTTCCCTTTACTTTCTATCCTATCCTTTTTAGTAAATATGGTACTCAAATTTTTTAAGTCTACAGGTAGGTCTTCTACTTCTAACTGATACTCGATGTAGTCTGGCTTGAACTCTTTTTTTCTTTTAGATATATGCAATACGTCGACAGAACGACCAAGATAATCCGCAGCAATGGCTGCCAAGGTCTGCTCTTCTCCATACTTTGGATACATGTTTTCTGAGGCTATATTTTCTTTATGTACTTTCACCTCTGGGCCATACATTTTCAATGTCTTAGCATTTCGTTTTACTTGCCCTACATCACTGGAATCGTTATTACATCCTATCATCAGGAGTATGCATAGTAGTGACGCGTATTTAAAAATTAGAATGTTAATTTTCATATTAAATTATTAATCTTATTTAGTAATTTTTATTGGATTGATAGTTAAATTACTCTACTTCGAGCTACTTCTTATAGACTATTATTTTTTCAACTATACCTTTTTCTTTATCTACCGTTACTTGCTGATACTGTTCTATATATCCACTTGAGTCTATGATCATATTCGCTTCCGTATCTTTGTGAATGCTAAATTTGACATAACTTTTTTCATCATGTTTAGTAGTTCCGTAATGTATTAAATAAACAGTGCTCTTCACCATATCCCTTAGCGGAAAATCCAGACCATCATTAAGATTGGAGAGCACTCTCACAATTCCATTTACTTGGTAATGCTTTTTGTATTCCAATCGCTTCCCTTGCAGACGTCGTATATTGTAGAGTACTGAACCATACTTCATTTCGTCCCATAGCGCTCCATCGTAATCTGGATAGAGGGATTCTAACGTATCTAAGGAAACATCAGCATAGCTGTCTTGACCGCAGAAGGTTGTATACACTGATTTTGCAGGGTCATACCATAGCCGCACGGAGTCAGTAAAAAATGCTCTAGTTGTACCTATATAATACTTCGATAGATATCCTCTGTAATCAAATTTTTCCTTCGCTACACCTCTTATAAATAATTGATCTTGTGATCCGTATTCATACTGCAACATTGATTTTCCCCAAGTATCTTTATATTTACCCTCTAACCTAAATCGATGTTGACTTTTGATATCATCATTGTTTCTGTTGACAAACTCAATACAAAATTCTTTTGCAGAATCCCCTATCTCATTGTATTCTTTCCTAGGAATATATTGTAAAAAATCATTGAAATATGCTGGATTGTGATCTACCGCTATTTCATATTTTATGTAGTTAGTATCCTTCACTCGGCTAAGTATTTCAGAATTCAACATACTGGCTCTTTCTCCCAAGTAATCACGCGCAATTTGACTTTCGCTATATTCATTACCATTATTTAAATACACATAATTGTATTGGGCGGCATTCTTATGTAATCGCACGTCTGCTCCATATTTCTCATATCGATTAGCCCTTGCTATTTCTTCACTCTTCTTATGAGCTTGGATACTTGACATTTTCATTATCGCAATAGACAATAGTCCAAGCGATAGTAATATAATACCTAAGCTCGACCTTACTTTTCTTTTCTCTGGTGGCGTTACTATCTTCGATATATATTGATCTATATATTTAGTCTTTCTTTTATTCTGATTATAATTATGATACTGCCCTACTAATGTAGAGGTCTTCGATAATGTTTGCAATACATCGATATTAGTAGAGGGTATCGTAAACCTTCTAACCTTGACTTTATCTAATGCCGCAGATAGCCAATTGATATACTTCATCTTCAATGGCATGAACATCTCTGGTAACACATCCAATACTTTATAGAATTCGCCATTCAAAATAGCTTGTATCTCGGTATTGCCATGCGTCAAAAAAGAATGATTAAAGGGCTTGGGATTGTCCTTAATGAGTAGGTCGATTGCCTGATCTAATTCGTTGTATGTATTGATGAATGCATTAGAAATTTGTCGTTCATCTAGATTTCTAAAAAAACCAGATATAGTAGCTACTACGTTAATATCATCTTGAAAATTAGACACATGATTAGGTAATAATTCATTGACATGATTCGCTATGAGATCATATCTTTTACGAGCAAGATCAAGATCCATTCCTTCAAATGGAATGCGGTGCAGATTATGAAATAGCTTTATATCATTCCCATAAACAAAATCATATATTTCTTGATATTGATAGAGGGCAACAGTATCTATGATATGACCTTCGAGATCATAAAATATATCTTCAACTTCGATCTTCGAAACTGAATATCCATTAAAATCCCATAGATTATTATTAGCATTATAGACTGCTAATTTCTGCTCTCTTAATGCGTCGATATCACCATTAAGTAATCTCTCTATTTCTGGGGCGGTAAATATTCGTAATGGATTAGTATTGGACATTCTTTCTTCTCTATATAGCTCGAGTATGTAAGCTACATTCAATAATAGAAATATTCAAATGAAATCAATGGATACCATGGCCAGAGATAGCCTATAAAACGATATAGATACCCCAGGTGACTTTTAAGTAGATAACTCAAGTCTATATTCGCTCTTAATCTTGCAACATATCTGGTCTTCGCTCTTCTGTCCTCTTCTCAGCTTGATCATTACGCCAATCGTCGATGGCTTTATCATTACCAGAAAGTAGAATAGAAGGAACTACATGGCCTTTATACTCCTCCGGACGTGTGTATACTGGAGGGGCCAATAGACCATCTTGATGCGAATCAAATAATGCAGACGTTTCATCACCTAATACGCCAGGCAATAATCTTCCAATACTATCTGCTAATACTGCAGCGGCCAATTCACCGCCAGACAATACATAATCGCCTATCGATATCTCTCTAGTGACATGCATATCTCTGATACGCTCATCTATGCCTTTATAGTGACCACAGATCATCATTAGATTAGTACCTAGCGACAGATGATTAGCGATACCTTGATTGTATTGTACGCCATCTGGTGTGAGATATATAATGTCCGAATAATCTCTTTCGGCTTTCAGATCTGTAATGATATTATCCAAAGGGCCACACATCATGACCATACCTGCTCCGCCACCGTATTGGTAATCATCGATAACCTTGTGCTTACCTACGCCATAGTCACGTAGATTGTGGACATAGATCTCTAATAGACCCTTGTCTTTAGCTCTAGCTATGATACTATGGTCAAATGGTCCTTCGAGAAGCTCAGGCTTAACAGAAATGATATCTATACGCATATATTACTGTATTTCAAATAGCTCTACTTCAAAGATAAGAGTAGAATATGGTGGGATACTCGCTCCTGCACCTCTTGCGCCATAAGCCAGATTCTGTGGTATTGTCAATTTGAGCTTGTCACCTACGTGCATCAGCTGCAATGCTTCTTGCCATCCTTTGATTACTCCCATCACAGGAAATGATATGGTCTTACCTCTATCTACAGAGCTATCGAATACGGTACCATCGATAAGCATACCGTGGTAATGTACTTCTACTTTATCCTTTGCCGTTGGCATCGGTCCATCTCCTTTCTTAAGCACTTCGTACTGTAGTCCGCTATTAGTAGTGATTACACCTTTCTTAAGAGCATTCTTCAATAGGTATGCTTCACCATCAGCTCTTGCAGCCTTAGTTTTCTCTTCTTTAAGTGAAGTCATGTAATTAGTATAGTAGATTTTCGCAGCTTGTCTAGTGATCTTGTAATCACCATCATCTTGCATCACATCCTCTATGGCCTTTGCGATGATATCATGATTGACTTCTTTGATACCATCTTTCTTGATATTTTGACCAAGCATCAGGCCTAAGCTATATGAGACACTGTCTACTTTATTAGATAAGTCCTGCGCTATTACTAGAGAGCTAAAGAACATAAGTAAGCAAACTGAAAGTGCCTGTAATTGAGATTTAGAATTCATGTTGTATGTGTATTATATTATAAATATGCTGCGAATGTAATATTATAAACGGTTGTGATCAAGAAATGGGTTCAGTGTTATGCTAATATTAACCCATGCATAAGCTATATCTCAAAAAAATAGAGCTAAAGAATCTCTCCTTTAGCTCTATTCACTTCTATCTGACTATTTAGCCACCTTTTTAGGTTTTGCTCTTCCTTTCTTTGCAGTAGGTTTGCTTGCTGTAGTTTTGGCAGTCGCTTTACTCGGACTTGCTTTTCTCTTTGCTGCCGGTTTTGCAGCTGCTTTTTTAGGTGCAGCTACCTTCTTGGCCTTTGGCATCACTTCCTCATTTCCATCCAGATTTACTTTTTTGCCGCTTTTTAGCGCCGCATAGTATTCGTAGAAATATGGAATGGTAGAGATGCCTTTAAAGTAATTCTCTACGCCATAATGCTCATTAGGAGAGTGAATATCATCTGTAGCCAATCCAAATCCCATAAGTATAGTTTTCACCTTCAGGATCTTCTCAAATAAAGATACGATAGGAATACTTCCTCCGCTTCTTTGTGGTATCGGTTCTACGCCATACGTTTTCTCCATAGCTAATGATGCCGCCTTGAATTCAATCGTATCTGTAGGAGTTACAGCTGGTTGGCCACCGTGGTGTGGCGTCACTTTTACTCTTACTCCTTGTGGTGCTAGAGATTTAAAGTGCTTAGAAAATAATTTAGTAATCTTATCAGGATCTTGATTTGGTACTAGCCTCATACTGATCTTAGCGAAAGCTTTCGCAGGCAATACTGTCTTTGCACCTTCACCGATATAGCCACCCCACATACCATTCACATCTAGCGTCGGTCTGATCGAAGTTTGCTCTAATACCGTATATCCTTTCTCACCCATAGTATCATTGATCTTCAGCTCACGCTTATATGCTTTGATATCAAAAGGTGCGTTATTCATAGCGGCTCTTTCTGCCTTACTCACTTCGAGTACATCATCGTAGAAATTTGGTATTTTGATTTTACCATTCTTACCCTTAAGAGAAGAAATCATATCAGAGAGTACATTGATCGGATTAGCTACCGCGCCTCCATATACACCTGAGTGTAGATCTCTATTGGCTCCTGATACTTCTACTTCTACATAACTCAATCCTCTTAATCCTGTAGTTATACTCGGTACTTTGTTAGAGATGATAGATGTATCAGATACTAGTACTACATCACAGTTAAGAGCTGTTTTATTTTTCTTGATAAAACCTTCTAAGTTGACAGATCCTACTTCCTCTTCACCTTCTATCATGAACTTGATATTACAAGGTACATTCTTAGACTTTGTCATAGCTTCCAATGCTTTCACATGCATATACATCTGACCTTTGTCATCGCAAGCTCCTCTTGCAAATATAGCACCTTGCTTATGTCCACGTACTTTCTTTATTACTGGTTCGAATGGCGGACTATCCCATAGTTCGATAGGATCAGCCGGCTGTACATCGTAATGTCCATAGACTAATACGGTTGGCAATTTTTTATCTTTTATAAGCTCACCCGTTACTATTGGATGCCCTGGAGTCTTATTGATTTTTACTTTCTTACATCCTGCAGCCTTTAATGATTTAGCTACCGATTCTGCAGTCTTCTTCACGTCTCCAGCGAAAGCAGGATCTGCACTTACAGATGGAATTCTTAATAGATCTAACAACTCATCCAGAAATCTCTGTTTATTGTCATTGATATAATCTTGAACTTTTCCCATTATATATTTATGATTTAATTTTTAATGATTTACTTCTTTTATTAAAACGCAATCCACCTCTTTAATAGTCTATCCTTTTAATGATGGATTAAATGTTTCACCAGTATTATATAACATAAAACTAAGTATATCTGCAGCCTCTTCAATCTGCTTACTGGTAGGTTTTCCTGCGCCATGTCCTGCGCTTGTTTCCACTCTGATTAGAACAGGATTTTCGCCCACATGTTTATCTTGTACTTCAGATATAAATTTAAATGAATGCGCAGGTACTACTCTATCATCGTGATCTGCAGTAGTCACCATAGTAGCTGGATATGATACTGCTTTCACATTATGCAATGGCGAATATTCTTTTAAGTATTTAAATGCTTCTGGATCATCTGATCTACCGTAATCTGTAGCCCAAGCCCAGCCAATCGTAAACTTATGGTACCTCAACATATCTAGTACCCCTACCGCAGGGAAAGCCACTGCAAATAAGTCTGGCCTTTGCGTCATACAAGCACCTACGAGCAATCCACCATTTGATCCACCTTGGATAGCTAGCTTTTCTGAGCTCGTATACTTATTAGCTATCAGATGCTCTGCCGCACCAATGAAATCATCAAATACATTTTGCTTTCTGTCTAGCGTTCCTGCTTTGTGCCAGTCACTTCCAAACTCTCCGCCACCTCTGATATTAGCGACTACATATATGCCTCCATTTTCTAACAGCGGCAATCTGCTGATGCTAAATGATGGTAATAATGGAATATTAAAACCACCATAACCGTATAACAAAGTAGGATGCGTACCGTCCAATTCAAGACCTTTCTTCATAGTGATAAACATCGGAACCTTTGTTCCATCTTTGGATGTAAACCATTCTTGACGAGTCTCATAAGCATCACTATCAAAATCAACTGTAGGTTGGCGGAATATTTCAGATTTCATACTCTCCGTATCTAATGAATAGATAGTCGTAGGTCTAGTAAATGATGTGAAAGAATAAAATCCTTGAGTATCCGTTTTCTTTCCACCTACACCACCACAACTTCCGATGCCTGGCAAAGACAAATCAGAAATGAACTTTCCATTAGGTTCGTATATTTTTATTAATGAGCTAGCATTATGCATATAACTACAAAACATTTTTCCACCTACGATAGAGGCACCGCTCAATGCATCTTCACCTTCTGGCACTATAGTTTTCCAATTGGATGGATCAGGATTATTCGCATCTATAGAAATTATTTTCTTCTTTGAAGCGTCTTTATTCGTCAGCACTAATAGGTTAGAACCATCATTATCTATCAAGGAATAATCATTATCAAAAGTCGTTACTACAGGAATCACTTCCGTCATAGACTTTTCTAAATCTACTATATGAAATCCATTACCACTTGTAGATTCACTCGTAGAAATCAATAGATACTTTTCATCCTCGGTAGTAGAAGCATAAGCATTACGCTGAGGTGCATCTAGACTTTCAAAAATCAATTGATCTTCAGTCTGCGGTGTGTTCAGTTTATGGTAATACACTTTATGAAATTCATTCTTTGCAGATAGCTCGTCACCGTCTTTGGGTGTTGGATATTTACTATAGAAGAATCCATCTTTAAACCAAGAAAGGCCTGAAAACTTGATCCATTCTACTTTGTCATCTAGTAGATCACCTGTAGTCATATCTTTGATATAAGCCGTTCTCCAATCAGAGCCACCTTCAGACACGGCATAAGCTAAATACTTCCCAGATTTATCAAAAGACAATGCTCCAAGAGAAGCGGTTCCGTCATCAGAAAATTTATTAGGATCTAAAGCCACTGTACCTTTTGATTTGATATCTTCAGAAGCGTATAATACACTTTGATTCTGTAGACCATCATTTTTAAAGTAATAGTATTTCCCTCCTTCTTTAAAGGGTGAGGAGTACTTCTCATAATTCCATAACTTCTCTAATCGCTTCGTGATGTCGTCTCTAAATGGAATCTTTGATAGATAGCTAGATGTCACTTTATTTTGCTCGATGACCCAAGCTTTCGTTTCTTCAGAAGTATCATCTTCTAACCATCTGTATGGATCAGAGATATCTGTACCATGGTAGTTATCAATAGTATCTAATTGCTTAGTTGTAGAAGGGTAATTCACAGAGATCGTTGGGTTAATAGTTACACTTTTTTCAGTGTTACAAGAAGAGTAAATAAGGCACATTCCAATAAACATAAATAAGTCTTTCGTCTTCATTGTTGATGAGTTGAATTTGAAATAAGGAATCGTAATCACCATAAAGGTATAGCTTCATGATTAGCAATTCGTTAATTGCCGTTTTTATGATTTGATTGTAAAGATAAGGGATAATTTTAAATCACCCTGAGACTCCTAAGCACGCAGTGATTGGTAAGCTCAAGGTATAAGTATAATCCACAGCATAACCCACTAACTCCCAAATTGGGAGCACCGTCCTCATGATCTATCCTAGTATAAATGGAGTACGTAACTCCATACCAGCTTGCGCAAGCCACATCAAGTAT
>CALKJD010000041.1 GCA_937995755.1 uncultured Saprospiraceae bacterium
TGGAATTGATTTATCATCATAAAGTGGAGAAAGACTTGCTTTTCGATTTTACTACTTTTCGATTGTCGACATTATGTACGATGGCAGAGCGTATTATCGATGGCCACCGATTTGAGTATTCATTACCTAATATCTTACCACCATTTGCAGATGAAAATCTAACTATGGAGGAGATAGAGATATTTAGAAATTTTGTGCTTACGATGGGAGAAAACGAGAGTCTTAAGATTTAAGTTTTATGTTTGGTTTTCGTTTAGGAACGTGTGGGTTTTACGGAAAACGCACGCACCAAACGAAAAATTCCACTAAAAAGTAGCTAACGGAGCGAACGCTCAAGACTTAGTTGCAATGTGGATTTTGCAGACAAGCGGTGGCTTATGTAGCAGCCACATGGACTAAGTAAACATATGGGTTTGGTAGCAAAGAATTATATGAATATAATGTCTATTACAAAAGCGATTTTTAGTCGCTGGTGAAATTTTAACCCAACTTCAAGTATGCCCTATCTGAGTGAAATCATAGTAAGCTGAATACGCTTTTAAGCAGTTACAATGCAACTCCTTTCTTCGGTAGTAACGCTTGCAATGCCGAAGCGATCACTACCACCAAAACACAACCAATAAGATTGAGCCATAGGTAAGGTACAACGTCAAGGTAGAAAATGTAGATGACGATAGCTTCCGAAATGAGGGCGGATAGAAATACTGCATTTCCTTTGATCCATTTAATATAGAACGCGACAATAAATACACCTAAGATAGTACCATAGAATAGGGAGCCGATAATATTGACTAGCTGAATCAGATTCTCAAATAGGGTACCCCAAGCTGCAAACATAATAGCGATCACTCCCCAAAGCAAAGTCAACCATTTAGAAGCTTTGACGTAATGCTCTTCATCTCTTCCTGGAGCAAGGCTGCGCTTGTATATATCTACAGATGTGGTGCTGCCAAGTGCATTGAGCTCCGAAGCACACGAAGACATTGCTGCTGATAATATTACAGCGAGTAATAGTCCAATTAGACCTCTAGGTAATTGATTAAGTATAAAGTGTATAAAGACATAGTCTTTGTCATTAGTCTCAATAGTAGTATCTACTTTTTTGATAATTTCTTTAGTCGCATCTCTAAGCGCTAATTCTTCCGTGTGGAGTATTTTTATTTCTCCACTTAGCCTTTCAGCTTCACTATCGTTTTGTGTATTGATCGCTGCGGCATAAGATAATTGTAGTTCTGATTTGGCTTGATAGTTTTGATCGTAATCATTTTGTATTTTCTCAAAGTCCTCTTTGTATTGAGACTCCATGACTTTTTCGATTCCTACTTCATTGAAAAAGATAGGCGCTTGGTTAAATTGGTAAAAGACAAAAACCATTACACCCACAAGAAGAATGAAAAACTGCATCGGTACTTTTACCAATCCATTAAATATCAAACCTAATCTACTTTCACGGATCGATTTTCCAGAAAGATATCTTGCTACCTGAGATTGATCTGTACCAAAGTAGGAGAGCATCAAGAATACTCCACCAGTCAGTCCTGTCCAGACAGTGTATTTGTTATCTAGATCAAAGCTAAAGTCTAAAATATCTAGCTTGTCTCCAGCGCCAGCAATCTGCAGTGCATTACTAAAGGTAATATCAGCTGGAAGTAGGTTTAGTATCGTAAAAAAAGCGATAAACATACCGATCATAATGATGGTCATCTGTTGCTTCTGAGTGACATTGACGGCTCTTGTACCACCAAGCACAGTATATATGATTACGAGTACGCCTATGACTAATATAGTCGCATTGAGATTCCACTTGAGTATAGTAGACAGTATGATCGCCGGAGCGAATATCGTAATTCCTGCTCCTAGACCACGTTGAACAAGGAAAAGTATAGCGGTCAAGGATCTCGTTTTCAGATCAAATCGACCTTCTAAGAATTCGTAAGCAGTATAGACTTTTAGCTTATGATAAATAGGGATGAAACTCACACAAATGATCACCATTGCGATAGGTAAGCCAAAGTAAAACTGGACAAATCCCATTCCACTATGATAAGCTTGACCTGGAGTAGACAAAAATGTGATCGCACTGGCTTGTGTTGCCATCACAGAGAGTCCTACAGTCCACCATTTGGCTTGTTGGTCACCTAGTAGGTAGCCATCCATATTTTTTGCTCCATAGGTCTTGTAGACGCCATAGATTACAATTGCAGCAAGAGTGCATATCAGTATCGACCAATCTATAGGGCTCATCTTAATTGAAAGTTTTCATGATCCAATAAAATATCAATATGTATACGGCATTCATAAGTATGAGCGCCCAATATGCCTTCTTCCAATTTTTCATGCTTATGGTTTGTTGTTTTGATTGAGTGAAACCATATTTGCAAAAATTCTATACGCTCCAGGTACTCCTGCAGGGAGTTGACGAAACCAACTGTATCCTGTATATATAAAGTGACCATCTCCATGAGGTGCAACGAGAAGCCCACCTTTTCGTGCAGGCTCTCCTGGATCATGACTTGATAGAATAGCTTTGTATTCATCACTCCATTCATTAGCAAAATAAAGCCCTCTCTCTTGCACCCAATTTTCAAAATCCTTCTGAGTGATTTTATTCGGGTAGTTCAGTATAGGGTGATTGGGTTCTAGTATTTCTATAGGTGCTTCTTCTACAGTGACTCTATCTCTACTTAGCTTTATAGGAAATGGACCGATGTTATCTACCTTGAGTCTTCTGTTAGTATTGTACTGTACTATCATGTTTCCTCCATCTCGTACATAATCCATAAGTACATCTTGCTTAAAACGGATATCGTCCAACTTGTTATATGCCCTGATACCCATTACTAGCGCACCATAGCCTTGTAGTCTTTCTTTGGTAATCTCTTGTACTGGGATGATATCCACGACATAGCCAATTTGCTCTAGACTTTTTGGAATCGCATCTCCGGATCCCTCTATGTAAGCTATTTTACGTCCTGCTGTTTTGATGTCTAGTTTCACCATTTTAGATTCCGCAGGCATTAGTATTGATTGGTATGGGATATGATTGTAATCTATCTTGACAAGTTCTTTACGATACTCTTTGCCATTGGCTTTTACTACGGGCTTCATTGTAAATTCACTCTGTCCAGCTGGAGGAGTCAATTCAAATTCTAGAATTTGATCTGCTCCTTTTTGTGCGATAGTGAAATCATAAGAAGAAGGTGTTATTTTCCATCCCTTAGGTACAGGCATTGAAACCGTTCCTATTTGGTTAGCAGATAATGCCTTTACTGATACATTGATCTTTGTAGGTCTTTCATCGCTAAGTACATATACTTTCTCCTGTAGTTTTACGGATATGGCAGGAACGATTTCTAAAGGTCTATATACTGGTCCTGCTTCAGGGTCATTATATCTATAGACGATATCTTTTGTGATTTCTACTTGTTCACCATTGATTTCGAGGTGGTAGGTTGCGCTCAATGCCCTATTAGATCTTGGGTTTCCAATTAGCTGCTGATCATCCACACGATACATTCCTAGACTTCCTTTTTCTTTGAGCCAATATGGAGATGTCGTTACAGCTGTAGGAGGCACCTTGAGATTGTGTTTCCATTGAAGGCTGATATTATTAGCAAGAGCTGCATTGAGGATGGTATCCATCTTCATGTCGTTGAATCTTACTTTTAATACTTTGGCTTCTACGTCTGATCTATTGGTTACTTCTGATCTAATGGTGATTTCTTCATTTGGAGTATACGTATGTTGATCTGAGATCGCTTCTATATACATACCTGTTATATTGACAAGTAATGATTCTGCGTCGGCTAGTTTGATATCTCTCCAATGTGATGCAGGAAGCTTTTTAATACTCTTTACCACATTAGCAACAGCTTGAGCCGATTTTGATGGATTGCTAAAATTAAAATTAACGATTACATCATCTATCATTTTCTCAATATGTGAAGCCTCTATTCGTGACCATGTAGTATTGATGCCTTCGAATATATTATGAGGGTCTTTAGGCATATCACCTTTTAGTAATTGCATATATTCTTCGCTGGATCCACGGCTAGCTGTATTTCCCATACCCTGGCATACGTGCTGACTACGTGATTCTGCTGCGATTTCAGAGTTTGATTTTCCCTTGATAGGGTAGTAAGTACCTATATCGATAGATACCATATTGGATTTATCTGCTTCTGCAAATTTTTCTCTACTTCCGTAAAACCACCATGATGTATTAAAGAAAAGCCTCTGCGCAGACCACGGTTCAACGTACTTAAGTTGATTAGCAAATTGATTTTTGTCACCACTTAAGTCAAATGCCTCGTAGCTCAATATTGCGGATGCAGTATGGTGTCCATGAGTCTTACCACTACTAGTATGGTCAAACCGATTGATGATTACATCTGGTCGATACTTTCTTATCGCCCATACTACATCTGACATTACTTTCTCTTCCTCCCAGATTTCTCTTGTTTCTTCAGCATTTTTACTGAATCCAAAATCATTAGCTCTACTAAACATCTGTTCGCCACCATCTATTCTTCTGGCGGCCATCAATTCCTCTGTACGCATGACACCGAGCAATTCTTTGATTTCTGGGCCGATAAGATTTTGTCCACCATCACCTCTTGTCAGAGATAGATAGGCTGTTCGTGCCTTCACTTGATTGGCGTAGTATGAGATCAATCTGGTGTTTTCATCATCAGGATGTGCAGCTACATAGAGTACGGACCCTAAGACTTTTAGCTTTTCTAGATCTTCATAAATATCTCCGCTGGACTTCACTACTGGTGCCTGAGCATTGATAGTTATAGAAAGTATAGTGAAAATAGCAATGTATATGAATTTGGTATTCAGGATCAATTTAGTCATATATAATAAATTGTTATATCTTTGTAAGGTCAAATTTGTGAAATCTCAAGTCGAAAACAGACTATTTAAATGACTTTATATTATAATTGTCATATATGTGAGAAATATAAATGTAATAAATACACTCTATCCATAGAATCTATTAGTACATTTTGATGCATTTTTAGAGTGTATAACTAGGAAATTAAGCTTACCATGTTGATATGTATTATATCTCTAACCCTAATATTGGGTAGTGCATTAGCCGCATTCGGCTCCAGAATATTGGAGAAAAAGTAATTAGCCAGCAGCTTCTACTTCTGGCATTTGGCAAGCTTCATCACCTTTCTTACCACATAAGCTGCATTCACCTAATTCGTCTTTGAGCATTGGATTGTTGGAAGAGCATGTTCCTCTAAATTCATTACCAGTTACTATATGTCTGATATTAATCAGAATGAATGATATTCCAAATACTCCAAAAATTATCCCAGCGGTAATCAAAAAATCTCGCATATCTTAGCGGTTTAAGTTTTATAGAATAGCCCCATGCTATATGGGTGCAAATATAAGGCTTTATTAGCCTTACCATACTTAACGTACAATAGACTTTTTAGTTATGAAGATGCAGGACAAATTGGATGCTTTCAAGAGATTATTGATAATCATGGATGAGCTTAGAGAACAATGCCCTTGGGATCGTAAGCAGACTATGGAATCATTAAGAAATCTAACCATAGAAGAGACCTATGAGCTTGCGGATGCTATTCTCGATAAGGATATGCAAGAAATCAAGGAAGAAATTGGTGATATTATGCTGCATATGGTATTCTATAGTAAAATAGCCTCAGAGACAGACGATTTTGATATAGCAGATTCGCTTAATGCGGTCTGCGATAAGCTGATCAATCGTCATCCTCACATTTATGGAGACGTAGAAGTAGAAGATGAAGAGGAAGTCAAACGAAATTGGGAGCAGCTAAAGCTTAAAGAAGGTAAAAGATCAGTGCTTTCTGGAGTACCTAAGTCATTGCCAGCTATGGTGAAAGCTTATCGTATGCAAGATAAAACAGCTCAAGTAGGTTTCGAATGGGAAAATGCAGGTCAGGTATGGGAAAAAGTAGAAGAAGAGATTCAAGAATTTAAAGAAGTACTAGATGTAGATCAAGACAAGATGGAAGATGAATTTGGTGATGTTATGTTTTCCTTGATCAATTATGCAAGATTTAAAGGTATAGATCCAGAGACAGCCTTAGAGAAAGTTAATCGTAAATTTAAAACTAGGTTTGAATATATAGAGGAGAAAGCAACGAAACCATTGACGGAAATGAGTCTGGAAGAGATGGATAAATTGTGGGATGAAGCAAAGAGGTAGTAAGTAATATAAAGCATAAAAAAAAAGCCACTGAATTTATATTTCAGTGGCTTTCTTAATGTATTTTTTTCTAAAAATATTAAAGGTTGTAAGTCACATATAATGATGTGAATTTATTTTTTGAAGAGATATCACCTAGGTCAATGAAGCCTCCAGTTCCATCTTCTATTTCTATGTTAGACGTGTTAGAGAGACCAGTAGAGAAATTAACTCCAAAGCCTATCTGACCTAAGTCAAAACCAGCACCTATATTGATACCGAAATCCGTGCTATTTAGTACATCTTTAGCTCCATCAGAAGCATGGAGAAGGTAGTCGATATACGGACCTGCATGGAAACTTAATGTGTTTTCATTAATTGGTGTACTGTATACAAAGTCAAGAGGTATACCTACATAACCTAATGTTCCTCCTGCTGATTCACCAGAATCATCTTCTCCTGATCCTCCTTTCATAGTATACATAAGACCTGGACGGAAACTGAAATTGTCATTGATTCCTTTATTGTAAGTTGCACCTATCTGTGCACCTATTCTCGAGTCTGAAGATGCAGAAATTCCAAGGAAAGAAGATTTTATTTTCGCAAGTACCAAACCTGCTCTTGCTTCTAGTTGAGCTTCTGCTTGGTTAGAGAATGAGACTATAATAAATAGTGCTAATACGGATGTAATTATTTTTTTCATGCTAGTATTGTTATTGTGGTTTAACGTTTTTTACTTTATAAAAGTAATGTTTTTTTAAAACTTTAGAATTACTTAATTTTCGTTGGATCAATCAAAAAAAAAGAGATTGAGATACTTATCTCAACCTCTGGAAAAATTTATCTTGATTTTGGTTTTATCTTCTTCCACCAATAGTGAATCCTAACTGGATACCTATGTAGTTAGATGATCCTTCTGCAAATAAAAGGTTGTACTCACCTGTTATTCTTAAAAAACCTAATTCATATCCTAATCTTGGGATAATACCAATACTACCGTCACCTGAAGCTTCAATTTCACCTCCCATGCCATCATCAACTGTTACTGAAGCACCTCCGAATGTACCAATTCCAAATCCAGCAAATGCTCTTTTGTTAGATTCTGTTTGGAAATAATAATCACCTATTAAAGAGTATGATCCTACTGCTCCAATGTCTGCACCTTCTAAATCACCTGATCCAAATAATGCGAATTCCGCTCTTAGACCTGCTGAAAGAGTATTACTAATATTGTATCTAACTTCACTACCTATCGCGATTCCTGCACCTACACCATCTCCAGATGGAATAACATATCCTAATCTTAAAACATCCCACTCAATAGGACCGTAATCTTGTGCTTGTAGCGAAAATGACAATGTCAACAACGTCACAACCGAGAGTAATAATTATTTCATTTCAAATTGGTTTTAAATAATTAAAAAAAAATATAAAAATTATAAGATTAGTTAGATAGGAGAACTCATTCTATGTAAGGCAAGTAATCTAATTATCTACTATTCTTTTATCGTTTCAAATATATGATTTTTTTAATTTGTCCCCTAAAAGTCATTAGGTATTTCAAATTATATTTTAACCATTCTATCGCTGTCTTTATAAAATAGATAAGGCAGTTAAAATAATTTTGAGACTACAATGGAGAATTTATGTTTAGCTCAATCCAGGAGACGCCTTGTATTTGCTTGGCTTTCAAAAATATGATTGTTTTTTTTGAATTGTGCAGGCTTTGTTATGGTCGCAAATTTTGGAAATTATTTATACTCCAAGTTAATTTTTATTTACCGTAGATATGCATTCGGTTTATTGGAAAAATGTTGAGTTATGGGCAAAGAAAATGGCCGCTCCCCAGCGGCCATATTGCAAATTATAATCCCATGAACATATCCAAAATAAAAATGTCGATATTCTTTGAGGCCTCGACTAGGCCATAACTAAACTCTTGCTAATTTTTTTGTAATCGGTACATTTTGAGTTTAAAACTGTTATCGAATGTGAGCCTCCCCAGACTGACATCCGATAACATGTATTATAATCCCATGAACATATCCAATTTTGAACACCGATCTTTTTCGGCTGGATAACTAGTAATTATTGGTTTAACTACTAATTATGATTCAAATATAGGGGTGTATTACGCCTCCGACAAGTACAAAAATACCATATTGTAATATATAAATAATTGTAATATGAATGGTGTTTTAATTGTAATTCTCTGTTTGTCAGTTTGTTATGTTTTTAGTGTTGCTGTGTTTTGCTTGAAAAAGAGTGATTTTTTATTCAAATTTCACACTAAAGCCTAGATTTAAATTCTCTTTTTTTTAGAAATAACCTTTAGAAGCTGATTTTGGAAGAATAAAATGCTTTAGAATTTCATTTTTCATTTACAGCAATATTGTAGCCATACCACCTTATCAAGCGACATGAACTTAGAGTGCGTAAGTACGGCGGTAAGAGGGTAGGGATATGAAGAGATAAGAATACTCATCATAAAAATGCCTCCCCAGCTTTTGAATAATAGGAATTACTTGTAGCTATTGATTTTATTCAAAAGGAGAAAGCACTTGTGGAATCTCTAGATAAGAAGTGTCAGTTAATGCCTTCATAAACTCAGTTATTGCGAATTGATGAGATTCTGAAATGTTGAGATTTGATACCAATGGATCTTTATTTCGTGCAGACTTAACACCAGTATTGTAATGTTGCATCACGTCGTCTAGAGTCATGAATCGACCATCGTGCATATACGGTGCAGTTAGCTCTATATTACGTAAGGTAGGCGCTCTAAATTTTCCAGTATCATTAGCTATACCATTGATGCCTAGTCCAATGTCT
Source organism: uncultured Saprospiraceae bacterium (assembly GCA_937995755.1). Lineage (GTDB taxonomy): Bacteria > Bacteroidota > Bacteroidia > Chitinophagales > Saprospiraceae > UBA1994. The sequence continues at coordinate 9,026 of CALKJD010000041.1, forward strand.
TTAAATATAGTATAATCATTACCTACGCTATCTAGTCCATTGTTATGGAATGTATTAGAGGTAAATAAAGGAATATTATGGCAATGGTTGCATTCGGCATCTTTGAGATCATCATCAAAATCAAAAAATAAGCTATGACCTAACTGTTCTTCATCAGTTAATCCAATTTCGCCTCTTGCAAATTGGTCGTATCTACTATTTCCAGAGACGATAATGCGTTCCCATTGGGCAATTGCTTTACCTATGAGCTTTCTATTGATTTGACTTCTGTCTACTATTCCAAATGCTTTTCTAAATCGAGGAGCATAATCATCGTGTGCTTTTAGTTTTTCGATAAGTACATCTAAGTCTTGACCGAGCTCTATGGGATCAACGATTGGATGAAGCGACTGTTCTTCTAGTGTCTCCACTCTTCCATCCCAAAATAATCCACTATAGTAGAAGCCAACATTGACGAGACTCATAGAGGAGCGAGTACCTTCGGCGCCATTAATTCCAGTACTATGACTTAGGCCATCGGTAAACGCCAATTCTGGAAAATGACATGAGGCACAAGATACCGTGCTATCTGCAGAAAGAATCGGATCATAAAATAGTCTCCTACCTAATTCTACTCCTTCCATGGTCATAGGGTTGTCTTCTGGTATTTCTAGCATAGGAAATCCTAGTGGAACATCTACTACATAGGGTACTGGTTCGTAAGCTATTCCTTCTAAATCTCTGGAAGCTGTAATTTGATCGTCTTCACAGGCAATCAATAGTATTATGGATAAGGAAAGTAAGGCGATGTTTTTAATGTATGCAATCATTTCAAGGTAATGGCTATGTATTAACTATAACATTAAAGATATGATGTTGTTGTCTTATTTGCTTGATAGACTCTTGATTTATAGTAGCCATAGATTGAATTTGACATATTAAGTATAATTAACTTAATAGTCAGCAGAGATAGCAAGCTTTAGATTGTCACCTATTTTATTCACGACATCGGACTTGTTCATAGTGGTATAATCAATGCCTTGGACTAATAGTTGGTAATCAACTTTGATTTTAGCATCTACTGAAGATCCTCGCGCTTGACTAATCTGGAGATTATCAAATACAAAAGTGTAATCGATTCCTGGTATTTGCAAAGTATCAGCAATCATATCATGTACATCTATTTGCCTTATTAAGATCCAGCTGTTGACATATTGATTTTGATCAGCAATGTAAAGGCTATCTCCTGCAGCTACTAAGGGGTGGTCGCTTGTCACAGTGATCGATTGAGCTTGGTCTATTTCTTCAGGAATACCTAAGCCAACCGAAAGTGAAGTATACTCATTGGAATAGGTAAAGGTGCCTAAAGTATATCTATACTTAGTAGGTTGGGCAAGTATAATATCGTCTATAGCCGCTTGATCATTTCCTGATTGATCTGTGTATTCAAATGTATCTTCAATTTGGTAGTCGTTAGATCCATCACTTAATACGATTTCGCTGAAGTAGATTTGAGCATCTTCTATTACAAACTCTACACCTAGATCATTGATGAAAGTATCCTGTCTATTATAGCTAACGTCTCCCAAAAAGTAAGATACTAATAACGATAGCGTTGGGTAAGTACAGCAATCTTCGCAATTTATATCTGCGGTGACAGTATAGTTAGCGGAATCAGGATCCAAACATCCTTCTACGTTTTCATAACAAGAACTTAGGCCTAGTATTACTACGATTAGACCAAGAGCGATATTAAGATTTTTGCTGTTTCTGCTTATCAGCATATTCTCTGACGATTTTTTTAACGATTTTTTTTACTTGTGTAGAGAAGTCTTTCTCTAAAATCCAATTGAGGTATTGTCTGTCTTTATACAGTAGTTCTGCCGCTGGTTTACCTACGTATTTTCCAAAGTTGAAGACAATTTCTCCTTGGTGGTTATATTTAAAACGTTGTGTTGCGTCAACTGTGCGTGTATCACCGATAAATTTTGCAATTGCAGCCATATCATTTTTAATAGGGCGCTCAGTAGTGTATCCATCGCCATCTACATAATCAGTTTCTTTGTACATAATGAGTTGACCTTTGAGTACATCTACAGTGGCTCTTACATCTGCTAAGGCATCATGTGCATCTTCTAATGTTTTGCCGCAGAAATGCTTAAGAGCAGCTACGAGTGTACGTGGTTCCATCTTATAAAAGATTTTCTGTACATCGATCGCTCTACGCTGATCTACATCGAAGTCTATTCCAGCTCTAGCCATCTCTTCCATGAGCATAGGTATATCAAATCTATCAGAGTTATATCCACTTAAATCTGCATCACCAATAAAATCATTAATCTCATGTGCCACTTCAATAAAAGTGGGCTTGTTTGCTACTTTTTCAGGAGTGATGCCATGTATCGCCATAGATTCTTCAGAGATAGGTATGCCAGGATTTACGAGCATCTCTTTTTCCATAGGTTCTCCACCATCTTTAGGGTATTTGATGAGAGCGATCTGTACGATTCTATCTTTCATCACATTGAGTCCAGTAGACTCTATGTCGAAGAATACTAAGTCTCTATCTAAGTTGAATTTTATGTCTTCCATATATGGCTGTGTTTATATGTGTAAAGATAGTAATACGTTGAGGAAAAGAGAATATTCCGCACTTTCCTTATGAGAGACTTGAAGTCTATTTACTTGAGTGCATCTGTAGATTTGAAAAGATAATACATCATTAATCATCAATAAGCTGTTCAAAACAATTGAGGTAAAGATTTTGTCGATGCCACTAAAGTTAGCTAAAGAAAGCTGAGCCAAGAAATAGTGCATTGGGGACAAACACGCGGAGTGATTTGAGTCGCTCCAAAATAATTTGTTTTGACGCTACTGACTTTGGATAGATTACTAACGCACTGTATAATGTTCAAATCCAGCACTCATAGTCATTTCTAATTTGCCGTCCTGATCAGCATCATGTATCCAGCAAGCTTCGATGCCAGGAAGGTCAGCGATGAGTGCTTGGCTTCTCTCTAGACCCATAACCATACATGCTGTAGCGTACGCATCGGCTAACATGCAGTTGTCTGCTATAATAGATGTACTAAGTAGGGTAGTGATCTCGGGTATTCCTGATTTTGGATTGATCGTATGTGCATATTTTTTTTCTCCAGCCACATAAAAATTTCGATAGTTTCCAGAGGTAGCTAGCCCTTTATCAGATATAGATATGACAAGTGCAAAATCATTGATAGAGCCATTTTCTACAGGTTTATTAATTCCTATACTCCAAGCTTGATGGGTAGGACTAAGACCCTTAGCTAATCCATCACCACCGATATCCACAAGATGATTCTCGCAGTTTTTGTCTATTAGGAAATTACTGATTTCATCTACGGCATATCCTTTGGCTATCGATGAGAAATCAATTTGCATGTTGCGGTTACCTTTTGTGATTGTGGTACGATCATCAACCGTTCTCAAAGTGAATTTTTCCATACCTACAAGCGACTTGAGACTATCTAAAGTATGGCTCGCAATTTTTTCTCTCAGTACTCGTCTATCCTTACCAAATCCATAGTAGTTCGTCATAGCACCTACAGTTGGATCATAGAGTCTATTTGTCTTGGAGTATATGTCTTTAGCGGCCATATAGTTATTGATAAAATGCCGATCAGTAAGCATACTAACCTCTAGCTCAACAGATGAATTGATTGCAGAAATGTAGGAGTTAGGTATATAGGTTGATAGAGATTGATTGATTGCCACTAGGATACTATCTATTTGTGGCTTCAGGTTTCTTTTCAGCGAGTCGGAGTATTTTATGTTATAGTATGTACCCATGGTTTCTCCTTGAATGGAGAAATACTCTAAAGTTGATTTAGATGTATTTTGTTTGCAACTGATCACTGTGATGCAGGCAATTAGGACTATGAAGAGCGTCTTGAGTACTTTCACTTTATTATGATTTAAGTTATCTCAAAGTTACTGAATTTTGATGGTCATTGGATTGGGTTCATCAACTAAATTATAATATAGGCTTAGGACATAGACCTTAATGTTGACATGAGTTTTGACTTACTACCTACTTGCATTTTGGAATAAATATTCTGAATATGGGTTTTTATGGTATTTACCGATAGGCATAATGTGTCGGCTATTTCAAGATTAGATTTTCCCTTCCATATTTCTTCTATTATTCTATATTCTGCTTCTGTAATGTAATTAGCTTTCCCTTTATTCAAGCTGTTTAATGAAGGAAGTCCAAGCTGCTTTTCTTTCTTGGATTGGGCTAATGCCATATGGATGGCAGGCGCGATGTCCTCATCTTTGAATGGTTTTACGATATAGCCATAGGGTAAAGTAGCCGAAGCTTTTTCTATAGTGTCTTGATCAGCATATGAGGTGAGGTAGATGAATGGAATTTTATATTTAGTATTGATCAGTTCACCTATTTCGATTCCACTTTTACTGCCTTCTAATCTTATGTCAAGTAGTACTACGTCAGGATGATGACTATGCAGGAAGTCGATTGCTTTATCCGAATTGTGAATCACTGCTGCGACATTAAATCCTCTATCGGTAACGTTAAATGCAATTTCATGAGCTATCGCAGGTTCATCTTCTATTATTAATACGCTATACTTCATAGATTTATATTGGATTGAGGTCATAGGGAAACACGATCTCAAATCCTGTTCCTTTCTCCGATGTTATTGTAATTTCACCATCGAGTTTTTCGGTAAAAGAATGAATAAGTTTCATACCCAAAGAGGTGGAGTTTTGTGATGCTTTTTCGATGTCCATTCCTCGTCCAGTATCATGCAGGCTTATATATATGTTGCCGTTATTATGGCTAATATCTATATCTATATTACCATTTGATTGATATTGAAAAGCATGTTTCAGGGCATTGGAGACGAGCTCATTTATTATAATGCCCATGATGATCACAGTATCTACATTCATAGTGATGGATTGTATGTTACTAGTGAGTACTATTTGGTCTTGGTTGACTTTATAGGATTGATAAAGATTGAGTATTAAGTTTTCGAAATATTCTTTGATTTCTACTTTCGAGATATCTTCGTTTTGATAGAGTCGCTGATGTAATAGAGACATAGACTGTACTCTCGTTTTGCTGGTCAAGATTGCCTGCTTTGCGGTAGCGTCTTTCATGTAGACTTGTTGCAGTCCTAGTAGAGATGAGATCACTTGTAGATTGTTTTTGACACGATGATGTACTTCCTTCACTAGCATCTTATTGGTGTCTATTGTCTTTTCCAGTTTGGTGTTAGCTTTAGATAGTTGATCGTTTACATTTTTAATAGTTCTGTAAGCATATATACCTGCGGCTATTGCCATGGCTGCTAAGGATAGTAAGAGCAAGTATAATCTATTTTCCTTGGCTTTTTGGTCTAGTGTTGCGGCTTGTGATTTATTGATGGAATTAAGGTTTTGAATCTCCAGTTCTTTCTGATTAGTTTGATATTTGTTTTCTAAATCGTACAGTAGATTGGCGGAGGTCTTTTGTTGTAGTTCGAGTATGAGTCTATTTTTATCTTTAGCGACTAGGGCCATGTTTTTCCAATCACCTATATTTTCGTAATAATTTTCTAAACCACCAAGTGCATTTACTTTATTATTAGTAAGCTTTGTTTTTGATACTTCTTCAAGATATAAGTCTAGTGTTTTTTTACTTCTTACATATTCGCCTATTGATTGTAGATATCGCCATTCTGCATTGTATTTCGATTTTTTATTTCTTGTAGAAAGTTGATCGTTAGCTATTTTTTGTAATCGTTTATAATATGCTTCTGCTGATTGGTAATCTTTTAATTCTGTATAAGTTATGGTGAGGTTGGAGTATATGCTTGCAATATGATTGATGTTTTTTTTACGATCTATTTTTAGTTCTACAGCTTTCAAGTTTTCTAGGGCATCGCTCCATTTTTTCTCTTTCATTTGATATGATGCCCTTTTCATCATTACTCGCAAAAGGTTCATTTTGTAGTCATTCTCATTTGAAATTTTTTCTGCTTGATCTAAGTACAGGTGAGCTTGGTTATAGTTTTTTAAGTAGCTATAGATATCAGCTATATTGAGATGGACGTTTACTTCTTTCAGTGGAGAATTAAAATGCTCTTTATACTTTAATGCTAATTGGTATTGTTGTAGCGCTGAATGAAATAATTCTTGGTTGCTGTAATACGAACCTTTGATGATACAAAGCGCCTGAAAATACATGGTGTCGTTAATCTCTTCATGTAATTTGTAAGCTTTGTCGAGATATACCTTAGCCGAGTCCAATTGGTAATTGTTGCAATATTCCGTAGCTATGCTTCCATATGTTTGTTGCAGTAACGGTTTGTTATTTTGTAGATAGGGGAGTGATCTATAATTCATGATCAAGCACAGGCTATCTGTACTTTTCATTTTGTAGATCTGACCCATATTATTGTATGCAACACCAGTAACTACAGAATCACCGATAGATATACCCCAATCTGACATCTCTTGATATAAAGTCAGTGCTGAGTCTAATCCAAATTGAAAGTGCTCAGCTATAAAACCTTCATAAATATCAAGTCGTTCTTGCGATGTGTGTTGTTGGTAATTTTGTTGAAGTTGGTGTATTGCATTTTGACCTAGCATTGAAGAGTGTGTACAGAGTATCAGTGCTATTAAGATTGAGATAATAAGATTGCACTTTTTTTTCATGGGTTGTTTAGACTATTGAGTACCACCTTTAGTTGGTCAATTGTGATATACTAAAGATAATTATAATTTCGCATTAGCCTCTATCTATGTTGTTTTCTATATAAGGTTTTGACCTTTATAGAAGGATAATGGTGATTATGCTATTATTGAACAAACTTAAATTATGCAACAGAGTTTTACTCATACTTTTGGGTGATATTACTTTAGGTGGGATCTATATTTTAGATTGAAGTTTATTCTATGCCTTTGGAACACATTTTGATATAGGTATATCAAATCACTTATAATCTATGATCAGCCTATACTTATTCTACGTACTTATTAATTTTTCTACGGTTACGACATCTACTAATACAGCAAATACTCTTTCGTTAGATGTTGCATGTAATCAATTAGTAGAGGTGATGTCTGATCAATCTTCTGGGGCTATGACGTATAGCAATAAATATAAAATCCCAGTTGTCGACAGTAATGGTAAGATGATGTTTAATATCGGCCTAAAGCGCAATGGGAGTATTAGTAGGTTGAGTTTGATGCCTGCTATGAAATGTCAAATGAATACGCAGAAACCTATCACTATTACCTTTACGGATGAGACAGAATTTGAGGTGTCTCAATATCAAGGAATAGAGAGTCATATCGATATTTTGATCGATGACAAACTTAAGTCTAAGATGATGACTGATAATATATTATCAATTGCATTTGATGGTAAAAAGTATCCTTATAACGTAGTACTTAAGCCCAACCAAAGTAGAGTCGTTCAAGATATCTTTAACTGCCTACAAGACTAAGCATTTACTGCGCTATATCTTTCTACAAATTTGTGCATTTCGTCAACCATATCTGGCGATCCGATAGCAATGGTAGCTTTCTGATGTATGTTAGTTACAGGGATAGCTAGTATACGTTCTAGACCACATGTAATAGCTTTTCCACCTGCTTGCTCGACGATCATAGACATTGGATTACATTCGTATAGTAATCTTAGTTTACCGTGAGGATATTTACGCGTATTAGGATATAGGAAAATTCCACCTTGGAAGAGGATTCTATGAATATCCGAAACCATACTACCTATATATCTAAGTCTAAGGTTGAGGTCAGAACAATGATCAATATACCTACGCATCTCAAGATCAAATTTAAGATAGTAGCCTTGATTTACAGAGTAATAATTACCAGAAGCTGGGATTTTCATATCTGCATGAGACAGACAGAATTCTCCGATACTTGGATCTAGTGTAAATCCATTTACCCCATGGCCAGTAGTATATACTAGCATCGTAGATGTACCATATAAGACATAACCTGAAGCAACTAAATCCACTCCAGCTTGAAGACAATCTTCTATCTCTATTTCACCGCTTGCGTCTGATTTCCTTTTATATATTCCGAATATAGTACCTACACTTACGTTGACATCAATATTGGATGAACCATCAAGAGGATCCATTACGAGTACGTATTGAGCTTTCTTACCGTTTACATTTGGTAGCTTTACTATATTCTCATTTTCTTCTGATACTATTGCGGCACACTCTCCACTTGTACTTAGACATTCAATGATTTTTTCATTAGCGAAGATGTCCAGTTTCTGAACCATATCGCCAGTGGTATTCTCAGAACCTTCAACGCCCAAGATATTTACGAGTCCAGCTTTGTTTACTTCACGATTGATGATTTTGGAAGCTATTCCTATATCTCTTAGTAATCTAGTCAGAGATCCTGTGGCATCATCATGTCCTTTTTGACTTTTGATGATAAATTCGTCTAGAGTAACTATTTTCTTGTTCATAAGGCTAGTAAAAGTGTACGATTTATGTCTTGTATACGATCGTAAAGATAAGTGCGGATGCCTATATTCTTATGTTTTATGGCTATTAATCATATATAAATTGGTTAGCTCAATGATTATGCACATAGTGTATTTTCAACACGATTTGAGTTATTGTACAAGTTGGTGAGATTACACCGATTTATTGAAGCGTTATGAGCATTTTCATGGTATTTTCAATCGGATCATATCATGTTCATTTTTAATCTACCTTTTGTAGGTTTAATTACCTGATCTGCCATTGATTTATATGAAAATGACTATAAATACTCGTTTTTGTATCGAATTTAGGTGGATATGTGACTGATTATGGTAGTAGACGTCAAATAATTGTTATTTTAAATTTCATTTATTAATCAAAACCAACCAATTGCTTATGAGAGCTTTACTAATTGCACTGATAGTTGCAGTCCAGCTCTTATTAGGATGGTGTTATTGGAACGATGCTAAAGACTGTTGCGGAGATACCGCAAAGACAAGCAAAGTGACAGAAATCTCTAAAAAAGCTGCACCCGCAGCCGCCGCAGTAGCTACGACAGCTGCCGCAGTAGTTAAGAAGGTATCTGAACCTTTATTGTTTAACTGGTCTGACGGCAAAGCGATTACCGATGATACATGGCCTAATAGGAAGAAGTCTATTCTCGATGGACTTAACAAAGATCAAAAATTAGAGATTACTGGACTTTATAGATCTGACGAAAAAAACAATTCACAATTTGAGAATCTAGGAATAGCCAGGGCTAATGAAACCCGAAAGTTATTTTCTGAATTATCTGATGATAGGGTAATACTGCTTGGCAAACTTGTCAATGATAAGGTAGATCAAAAAGATTTGTTTGCAAGTGCATCATTTGCTAATAGGACAGTTAATAAATCTATTAAGGAAACAGCTAATGGAACACAGATCTACTTTCCCTTTAATAGTACAAATAAACTAAATGATAGTACAGTAGAGAAGTATTTGGATGATGTAGCTACTAGGGTGAAATCTTCTGGTGAGCGAGTGCGTCTTACTGGACACACAGATGCCTTGGGCAGTGATGCTTCTAATATGACTCTTGGCCAATGGAGAGCAGATGTAGTTCAAAACTATCTCATGAAAAGAGGAGTACCTGCATCAAAGATCATAGCGCAATCCAAAGGAGAAAGTAAGCCGATCGCAACGAATAGCACTGAAGCTGGTCGTGCAAAAAATCGTAGAACTGAACTCCAAATCATTAAATAATCAATACTTAAAAGAAATATACTATGTTACTATTTATAGATTTTTGTGAATTATGGTGGTTAGCTTGGCTTCTACCATTTCTGCTCGGACTTGGCCTTGGATGGTTGTTGTGGTCAAAGTTTAAAAGCTTATGGTCAGATAGTCAGGCGAATGTATCTTCATTGACTAATGCCAATAGCAAGCTTGAAGCAGATCTATCGTCTACTCGAAATATGAAAGCTGATCTAGAAGGAGATGTAGCACTGATGAAAGGAAGGGTAAGAGAGATGGAAGGCGAAGTGACTAACTACAAAAAGCAATTGTCAGCCAAAGGTGGAGCCTCTCAAAGTGGTGGAAATAATAAGGCGGAACTAGATCAACTTAGAGCTCAGCTTAAAGAATGTCAAGATAAAGGTCGAACATTACAATCTCAACTTGAAGCGTGTCAAGGCAAAGGTAGAACATTGCAGTCTCAACTAGATGCAGCTAAAGCCAGCAACAATACATCGACGGGTGGAGCTATAAGCGCAGGAGTATCAGCGCTAAGTGCATCAGGAACAACTGCATATGCTGAGCCAGTCATTCCACCATCAGTGGTCAAAGAAAGTGGAACTGCGGCAAAATCAACACCATATGCTAAATTAAAGTCTGATAATCTGCAAATAGTAGAAGGAATCGGACCAAAAATGGAATCTGTATTACATGAGAATGGTGTGACCACTTGGTCTGATCTCTCAGGGAAAAGTGAAGATGACCTTCGAAATATATTAAATAAATATGGTGACAAATATAGAATTATATATCCATCATCTTGGTCTGCTCAAGCTTCTAAAGCCGCTGCTGGAGATTGGGAAGGGTTGATATCTCTACAAAAGTCGCTTGATGGAGGTAAAGGAAATACAGGAAATAATTCTACGGATTCTAAGTTGGAAAAGCTAATGATGAGAATGGGCTTGCTGAAAAGATATAAGCAAGATGATCTCAAAGCGGTAGAAGGCGTAGGACCAAAAATTGCAGAACTGCTGCTCAATGGTGGAATCAAAACTTGGAGAGAATTGGCTAATACTGATGTAGCTAGAATTCAACAAATACTTGATGATGCAGGGAGTAGATATAAATTAGCAGATCCAGGTACATGGCCTAAGCAAGCAGAATTAGCTGCAGATGGCAAATGGGATGAGCTACAAGAATACCAAGATTTTTTAGATGGCGGAAAGTAATAATGAATAATTTTTTACCACGTCTTATTGTATACGATAAGTAGGTATTATTTGGAATTATTGATTGCACTCTATTGAAAATATACCTAGTGCAACCTCTAAAGAAATCAATTTAGAAGTGAGGACCTCAGTGTATTGCTGAGGTCCTTTTTTTGATAATTGATATGTCGTAAGGGATTAGTGTCGCTGAACAGTATGGTAGTTGCTTGGCAACCTATGGTATATTGAATTATATATCGAAATAGATTTTACCTGCGCTTCTTATTATCTTCTTTAGAGCCATATTTCCCAAATCCTAAACCCATTTTGATTCCAAGAGTCACAGCAAAATTGTTGCCTCCAAACATATCACCTGCATTTATGCCATTTAGGTCATACACTTCATCACTTCCATTGTAAGTGTATGATTGTTTTTGTGATCCTCCATAAAATGAAAATCCAGCATAATACTCAAATATGATTAGATCTTGAATTACGTGTACTTTACCAAAGTTGGATCCGATATGAATGACTTTGCTGGATTCTTCATAAAAATCGGAATCTCGTTTAATAATGTCAAATCCTATATGAGGCATGATATAACCACCACTAAGTAAATGGTCAGGCCTATATTGCCATTTTTTCTTCTTTTTACCGCCAAACTTCACCTTGTAACCTAGCTCAGCTCCAAATCCATTACGGTCATAATAGTTGTCTGCGTAAGGCCCAAACCCGATACCATGTTTCTTTATAGAAGCTTCAACCGATGTGTTAAGGGATGTGATTTTTTCAAACGATAGTATGGCAGCATCAAAGAGCATACTCGAAATGTTAATTTTTAGAGCTAAATCTGCATCATCTTCAAAGTAATCTTTGGTCATGATGGGCTCTTCTTCTTTATATTCTCTACCATAAGAAAACTTGATTTCAGTGACCATGATTCTATCGAGCGTAAATAATACTTGATTTGGGTCATCGAAATGGTAATATTTGATTTGACTATCGTTGATTTCTTTGACCACTACTTTTAATACCTCACCATTTTTCTTTTTGATGGTATCTTGAGCATGGAGCGTAGTTACAAAGATCATCGCTAGGGATATTAATGTAATGTTGAGTATGGACTTCATCATGATGTTTTTTAAATTGATCTTATTTCAAATCTAGTAATCTAAAATAATTTAGAATAAATTGGCTTTCAAAAATGCGATTACCGACTTATTTGATTTTCCTGCAGGTAATATTTGAGAAAGTGCTGAAAGTAATATTTTAATATTCATTGTAATTAAGTATTAGTTCTACAACAAATATAGCGGCAACTTGAATGATGAATTAGGAAGAATACGGAATAGTCTTTCCTATTTTAGGAATTTGAAAATGAGAGTAAATAGAAATAGTACTTTCAACTCATGCCTTCCCTTTATTTTAGATACTTGGAATCCAAGAGTAATGGAGATATTCCACATCTTTTTGCCATCCCAACCTTTCGTATAGATGTTGGGCAGGATTATCTTTGCTTGTTTCGAGGATGAGACTCTTGCCTTGATTAGCGATCGTATATTCTTTTCCTCTATTGAGTAAGGCTTCTCCTACACCTTTACCTCTGTGAGTAGGGGATACAAAAAGATCATTGAGAACATACATCCTCTGCATACTTACAGAAGAGAACATTGGGTATATCTGTGTGAATCCTACGGCTTGATCATCGATATAAGCGATAAAGATCGCCGATTCTTGATTTTTTATACGATCTGATAGAAACACGTAAGCTGATTCTACATTAGTCTTGGCCTGATAGAATACTCTATAGGCATCGAAGAGTATCGATAGCTCAGATAAGTTAAGTTTCGATGCTCGTAGGATTGTAATCATATAATTTCAATTTTTAAAACCCAAGATGTAGAAATCCCTCAATCTTCCAATCTCTACAGCGGTATATTTCCATGCTTCTTCTTCGGTAACTTCGCCACTTTATTTTCTAGTAATGCAAAGGCCTTAATCAGCTTACGTCGAGTCTCTCTTGGTTGGATTACCTCGTCCACAAATCCTCTTTCCGCTGCACTATATGGATTAGCGAAGAGATCAGAATATTCTTTCTCCTTAGCTGCCAATGTAGCTGCAGGATCGTCTGATGCTTTGATTTCATTTCGGAATATAATCTCACTGGCACCTTTGGCTCCCATAACTGCGATTTCAGCACCTGGCCATGCATAGTTGAAGTCTGCACCGATGTGCTTAGAGTTCATTACATCATATGCTCCACCATATGCTTTACGAGTGATGACAGAGATACGTGGTACGGTAGCTTCACTAAGTGCATAGAGTAATTTTGCTCCATTGGTGATGATCGCATTCCACTCTTGATCAGTTCCTGGTAAAAATCCAGGTACATCTACAAGAACTAATAATGGAATATTAAAGCAATCGCAGAATCTAGTAAATCTTGCTGCTTTCTTACTACTTTCTACATCAAGACATCCAGCAAGGCTCATAGGTTGATTAGCAACGATACCAATACTACGTCCACCTAATCTAGCGAATCCTACAACGATATTATCTGCGTAGTTTTTATGAATTTCGTAGAAGCTTTCTTTATCTGTGATACCAGCGATTACTTCTTTGATATCATAAGGTTGATTCGCACTTTCTGGTACTATTGATTCTAATTCGTCTCTGTATTCATCTCCGATCTCATAGTCAAGCTTTGCTGGCTTTTCTTCGCAATTTTGTGGGAGATAGCTGAGTAATTGTTTCAGTTGATTGATACAGTCCAAATCATTGGCTGCAGTCAAGTGAGTCACACCAGATTTAGTAGAGTGTGTACTGGCTCCACCCAGTTCTTCTGAGGTTACTTCTTCATTAGTTACCGTCTTGACCACGTTAGGTCCAGTGACGAACATATAACTTGTATTCTCTACCATGATGGTAAAGTCTGTCATAGCTGGAGAATATACGGCTCCACCGGCACAAGGTCCCATGATCGCTGAGATCTGAGGGATGACTCCTGATGCCATTACGTTTTTATAAAAGATATCTGCATATCCACCGAGAGATCTTACTCCTTCTTGGATACGCGCACCACCACTATCATTGAGTCCTATAAGAGGTGCTCCAGTCTTCATAGCTAGGTCCATGATTTTTACAATCTTCTCTGCATGAGTCTCTGATAGCGATCCTCCGAATACGGTAAAATCTTGAGCAAACGCATATACTGTACGTCCATGTACAGTACCATATCCAGTCACTACACCATCACCATAGAAGAGCTGATCTTCCATGCCGAAGTCTTTGGTACGGTGGGTTACCAAAATACCTATCTCTTCAAAAGACCCTTCATCAAAAAGTAGATGAATACGCTCTCTCGCTGTAAGTTTGCCTTTGCTATGTTGACTATCTATACGACGTTGACCACCACCTAGTTTGGCAGCATCGATCTTGTCTTGGAGTTGTTTTTTCTTATCGCTCATTATATTCCTAATTCTACATTAGTAGTTTTAAATTCGGCTTTGTAGCCATTCATCACTTCCATTAGCGGTAACCGAAAGTTTCGTTTTCTGCTCTTGGTAGTATTTGATAGCGATCTCAGCCGCTAATGCTTCTTCAGATCTCTGACCTTCTAGCAATGCTTCAGGAGAATAATATTTTTTCACAAAGTGTGTATCTATATCTCCAGAGATAAATTGCTCATTTTCCATAACAAACTTTCCAAACGGAAGGGTAGTCTGTGCTCCTACGATCTTGTAATCGGCTATCGCTTGCTTCATCTTCTGTATCGCAGCGGTCCGAGTATCAGCATATGTAATCAGTTTAGCGATCATAGGATCGTAATAGATCGGTATCTCCATACCTTGCTCATAACCGTCATCGAGTCTTACCCCTTCTCCTGTAGGTCTGATGTAGGTCTCTAGTGTACCGATACTGGGTAAGAAATCATTAAGTGGATCTTCGGCATAGATTCTTAACTCTACTGCATGCCCTTTGATCTTTAGATCTTCTTGAGTGAAAGATAACTTTTCACCTCTGGCGACTTTGATTTGCTGTTCGACAAGATCGATGCCTGATATAAACTCTGTAACAGGGTGCTCTACCTGTAGACGAGTATTCATCTCTAAGAAATAGAAGTTGTTATCGCTGTCAAGCAAAAACTCTACAGTACCAGCACCTTCGTAGTTACACGATTTTGCTACTTTGATAGCAGCGTCACCCATTCTAGCTCGTAGCTCTGGGGTCAATACTGCAGAAGGTGCCTCTTCTACTACCTTTTGATGTCTTCGTTGGATACTACATTCTCTTTCGAATAAGTGCACCACATTACCATGGCTATCTGCGAGTATTTGTATTTCTATATGCCTAGGAGAGCTGATATACTTCTCTATGAATACAGATCCATCACCAAATGCAGATTCTGCTTCGCTGATCGCACGATTCATTTGTTCTTCTAGTACATCTTCAGACTCTACTACACGCATACCTTTACCTCCACCGCCAGCAGAAGCTTTGATGAGTATAGGAAAACCTATTTCTTTAGCTATTTTTTTGGCTTTCTCAGGATTTGTGATGGCTTCATCGATGCCTGGTACCATCGGTATATCGTAGGCTTTTACAGCATCTTTGGCAGCTAATTTACTACCCATAGTCTCTATGGCTTCTTGCCCTGGACCTATAAATATGATTCCTTCTGCCGCTATTTTATTGGCAAATTCTGAATTTTCACTCAAAAAACCATACCCAGGGTGTATGCCATCTGCGCCAGTAGCTTTCGCTGCAGCGATCACCTTATCCATTACTAGGTATGACTCTGACGATGGTGCTGGTCCTAATAAGACTGCCTCGTCTGCAAACTTGACGTGCGGAGCATTTCTGTCTGCTTCGGAGTATACCGCTACAGTGCTGATACCCATGGCTTTAGCAGTACGCATCACTCGGAGGGCGATTTCACCTCTATTCGCTACTAGTATTTTATGCATCTGCTTCCATTTCTATGATGAGTTGATTTTTTTCTACTGTATCACCCTTGGATAGGCTTACAGACTTCACTATTCCGTCAGCTTCTGCTTTGATGACGTTTTCCATCTTCATCGCCTCTAGGATCAGTAGTGAATCTCCTTTGATAACAGTATCTCCAGCAGCGACCATAATCTCTAAGATCAGACCAGGCATAGGCGCCATGATATCTCCAGCAGTTGGATCTTCAATGATCGATAATCCCATTTCGTCTACCTTTTGATCTACAGCATCCTTGATAGTTACAGTATGTTCTGTACCATTGAGGAGGATCGTAATAGCTTTAGGATTGTTAGGGTTATGAGAGAGTTGAGCCCTATGACTCTTTCCTTCTTTGAGTATATGATATTGGCCAGCATTGGCGTCATATATCATATCTAGCTGATCTATCTGCTCTTGTGTATAGTCGAGGGATTGATCGTTTATATTGGCTTTTAACATAAGTGATTGTCTATTGCGGAGCGAAGATAGGTATTGTATATGAAGTGTAAGATGAATTTTTGTATGAATCTGCATACTTAGATATGGCAAAACTATAGTTTGGCTTATCTTTATAGTATTAAGAATGCTGCAATACCTTGAAAGTATAGGAGAATCTATTTTGATTAGCTAATCGATGAGCGATCCCTCCAAATTTTATTTCTATTTTTTTGATATTTATAGAAAAGAATAATAGATCAAATATATGACATCATGGGAAGGCAAGTGAATATCTCGAATACGCAATTAGGCGTAGGGTTATACGTTTACATCTTGCTAAATAAAGGAAGTGAAATCGTACAATCCGGTAAACTCATAGTAACTAACTGATATGCCAAATTCTAATATTAAACATATACTAACTCTAGCACTATTTTTAGTGCTAGAGTTTTCGTTTGCTCAGTCAGCCATCAATAGGTTGGATAGATACAGTCATGCATGGACGACAGGAAATGAATGTTTAGTGTTGGATAGTGGAGAAATTTTACTCGCAGGGATAGCGAGTGACACTGTAGTTCAGCAACAAAGCTTTCATCTTTCGCTACATGATGAAAATGGAGAGATATTGAATACAGGCTTTGTCTATGATAGTATATATATTCAGTCTGTTCGCTCACAAAAAAATATGATTCAAATAAATTATGACGAGATATTCTATTGTTATCGAGGTTTTTTTGGAGATTGTTATTATTACAATTTGGATGATTACGCTATTCACAGTATGAACGTTTTCGGCTGGATGGAAGAGGATAGTATCAATAGTGCACCTCTAGTAATTAAGAGTATCAACGATACGTTAGTTATATCTGGAGTCATCTACTATGATAAGACTAATCGATATGATTATGTAATCACCAAGATAAAAGATAAGGAACTTATTAGTAAAACAATCATAGAGCTTCCACCTTATGAAACGTTTCCTACCATCGGTAGAGAAGAAATATTCTGTCTTAGTGGCAATGAACAGTATGTGTATATACATACAGATCTAAATGGTCCATACCTCTATCATGTAGTGGACGATGTCGTACGAGATACCATTACTATAGATCCAGACTATCAGCTATACAGTGCGTATATGAATGATGATCAGGATATTGTAATGAGTAGCCCAATATTTACTGATGTTGGGGATATCAATTATAAATCTATGGTGATCGCCAAGATAGATCTAGAGGGAAATACGATCTGGGAAAACCATCTAGAAGATGAAATACAAAAAACAATAAGTACTACCAATGGAACCTTCTACAGTACTAGTCTCCATACCTTTATCGATAAGATCATACCTGCAGTCGATGGCAATGGTTATATCTATATAGGTAGCGAGCATGTAAAAGAAGGAACTGACCATTACTCCAATGCTATCATAGGTAAGATAGATGAAGAGGGGAGCGTATTATGGAATCGTAAGTACAGATACTATGATACAGTACCTGGTTATAATGAATTTCGTGATGTTGAGCCTGATCAGTATGGTGGCTATATCGTATACGGAGATATAGAGAGTCAAGATTTTGGTTTAGTACCATATTGGCGTCGAGCATGGCTGATGAGAGTCGATGTGGATGGACTATTGATAGATACTACGGTAAGTACTACCAATCCAACATTGCAAGGGTATTATAGCTTTAATGTGAGCCCCAATCCAGCTGAGAGTAGTCTTGGACTATCTATATCGTTGAGCAATGTATCTATACTAGATATCAATGGTCGTAAGATTATGGACATGGAAGAGACTGCAACTGATAGAGTCGATGTGTCAGGTCTTATAGAAGGCATCTATATTGTACTCGGACAAGGGGATGATGGGGATTGGTATAGAGCAAAATTTGTAAAGGAATGATTGGTTAGATATGGTAGATTTTAATTATTAATCTGCTTTTATGCAGATCTACTTTTGTGATTTTAAAAGTAATGGATAAGCTTCACTGAGATAATTAAAGTAACAGCACTTTCTCATTTCAAATTAAAGGAAAGGTAGGTGATATTTAAAGAGCAATCATGACATCTAATCATAATTGCTCTTTTTGCTATATGCGAATGATTGACTTAAAAAGTCTACAATAGACTTCTTCCTTCTTGATTATTCATTTGATGTTCGGTTTCGTGTTTGTCTCTGATTACTTTGGATAATGTAAAGCAAGCGGTCACACTAAATAGGTAAGACATCAATAAGAATCCTTTCATTGCCAAATCTGTTTGCATGTATAGTATACCGACACCCATACCAGCGAACGAAAG
>CALKJD010000042.1 GCA_937995755.1 uncultured Saprospiraceae bacterium
TTACTGCTTCTTCCACTGTACTAGCTACCTTTCCTCTTTGTATTGCTACTCCGTAAGATGCTAATACTTCTTTACCTTGATATTCGTGTAAGTTCATATATAATTATATTGTAAAGTGTCTATATAATATTTAAGTGCACAAAAGTAGGATTTTTGGACATAATACGGTAATGAAACGCCAATTAACTTAACTACGAAATGCTTTATAATCATCCTAAAATAAGAGCAGCCCATCAAATGATGAGCTGCTCTATATATTTTGGATCTACTAATGGAGATTTCTCTTAGTTAGTAACTACTTATTGTATTATGATCTTTCTTGTTACAGTTCCTTGAGAAGTAGCTAGCTGTAAGAAATAAACACCACTTTGGATATCGCCACTTTGATTGGCAACCAATTGTTGTTTTCCATTTACTATTTGTACCGCTTGACTCTTGATTACTTTTCCTGCAACATCAGTAATCGAGATTGTTGCATTTCCACTCCATTCACTAGTCATATCCACTAAGATATTCTGAGTAGAATTAGATGGGTTAGGATATACCATAAAATCACTTACAAACGATGGATCTTCTACTGCAGTTGTTGTGGATCCTGTTTGGAATCTAAATCCTACTTCAGGGAAACCTGTGTATGCATCATTATACGGCTTAACAGTAAGACGGTATACACTATTTGGCTCTAAATCTGTAACGTAGATAGATGTATTAGTCGTAGTGTACTCATAAAAGTCAGAAGCATCAGAGAAGTTTACTATCTGTACAATATAATTGTCAGCATCTTGAACACCTTCCCATGCCACTTCTACGCCATTGTAATTCTCTACGGTACTTGCAGCTTCTGGAGTAGTAATTACGAGATCTCCAGTAATTACAGTTTCATTCGGTGTGTGTGTGTTGTCTAAGAAATTTCTTCCACTACTAGCGATATTGATTTTCATCCTATCTACTTGCTGAGGAGTAAATACATATTTAGGACAATCGCTAAAATATCCCATACTCAGGTTGGCCTGACTAACCAATGGATCACCGTTATAATCTAATACATTGCTATTCTGACCACAAAATCCAGATGAAAAACCTAATAGGTAGTCCGGTGCTGTATCACATAAACCATCAGCTGCAGTCGCACAGTTAGATCCATCCATTAACTCAATAAGTGCATTAGTTCCAGGTACATTTGTAAATGGTACTTGTAGACCATTAGCATCAATGTCATATGGCTCATCCCATCCACTATGTGGATGTCTCAGTGAGAAGTAATGACCTACTTCATGACTTAATGTAGCAGAGCTATCAGCCATTTCTTTTTTACGAATGATGATATAATCTCCTCCTGGACTATAAAATCCCAAAGTAGTACCGATTCCGTTATTAGTATCTGCATTTTCAGTTACAAAAATATCAACGGCAGCACCATCTTTGAAGTTTTGCACAACGCTACCATTAGAACTAGCCATGCTAAATAGACTAGAACTATTGATTTCATTAAATCCACCATCTTTTAGATAAAACGCTATTCCATGTGGTGCGTAATCTGTATTCATTCTATGAAGTGAATTAAGAATTCCGATTCTTTGAGCTCTTCCATCACCATTGCCATCAGCTACAGTGTGAAACACGATAGGGATATTGATAGCGGCAAATCTCTCTGGATGAGCTTCCTTAAATAATTGTACATCTTTTTCGGAGTACGTAGGCAGTTGTTGTTCCATACTATATGTAACACCACAATCTCCTCTATGCTGATGTTGAGCAGTAACAGAACCGACTGTAGTTACTACAGCAAGCGCTAAAAGAGACAATTTGGACTTAATATTCATTTTATAATATTTTAATATTCACGTTATAATGAGCTAAGGTAAAATATAATCTCAAATACATTTGATTTTACTGAATGAGATATATCCGCAAAGACATTTTAAAGCTGAGACTTATCATTAATATCTAAGAATAGTTAAATATCCTTTCATTCCTTACATTTGCAGAAATTATAGAAATTCAATGTCAATAATAATGGTATAAAATTTCTAGTTTTAATTAAACCTTCAGACAATTTAAACTGTACCTTATAATGAGAAACAGTAAAAACGGAATTTAGGTTTGTGAAAAAAACATTCTTTTTAAATCAAAATAGTAAATAAAACTTCAGTATGAGTAAAGTAACGGTAGTAGGAGCAGGTAACGTAGGAGCCACTGTGGCCAATGTGCTAGCGCACAAAGACATCGTAAAAGAGGTAGTTCTTCTTGATATCAAAGGAGACTTCGCAAAAGGTAAAGCCTTGGATAGCTGGCAGCAAGCACCTATCGACTATTACAGTACACGAATCACAGGTACTGATAAGTATAAGGATACTGCAGACTCTGATATCGTAGTAATTACAGCAGGTATACCACGTAAGCCAGGTATGAGTAGAGATGATCTGATCGCAACTAATGCTAAGATCGTAGTATCTGTAGTGAACTCTATCATGGAGCACTCAGCAGATCCTATTATCATTATCGTATCTAATCCGTTGGACGTGATGACTCATGCAGCATTCAAGGCTTCTGGACTTAAATCAAACAAAGTGTTTGGTATGGCTGGTATTCTAGATACTGCAAGATACAGAGCATTTTTAGCTACTGCTTTAGATGTATCTCCTAAGGATATACAAGCCGTATTAATGGGTGGACATGGTGATACTATGGTACCATTACCAAGATATACTACTGTAGGAGGAATACCTGTAACAGAGCTAATCGACAAGAAAAAGTTAACTGCTATCGTAAACCGTACTAAGAAAGGTGGGGGAGAGCTAGTAGGACTTATGGGTACTTCTGCTTGGTACGCACCAGGAGCAGCAGCAGCTCAAATGGTAGAATCTATAGTGAAAGATGAGAATAGAATATTCCCAGTATGTGCTAGACTAACAGGTCAGTATGGACTGAAAAACATATACTTAGGAACTCCAGTGAAATTAGGTAAAAACGGTATCAATAAGATTATTGAACTTAAACTTAATGCTGCTGAAAAGAAATTATTGCATAAATCTGCAGACGCAGTGAAAGATGTGATGAAGACTTTTACTAAGATGAAAATTAAGTAAGACCCTTCTTACAAATAGTATATTTAGCAGAGCAGGGCAATTATTTATAAAAGGAGATATGTAATATTTATCAATCTCCATTTAATTAAAATATTGTTGATGATTAATTCAGAATTACTCGAAACAGCATATACTCAAAATGGTACATCTGTTTTAGAATTATCGAAGAAAGGCCCTGTTCTGCTAACTTTTTTACGCCATTTTGGATGTATCTTTTGCAGAGAAGCTCTGCATGACTTAGCCGATAGAAAGGCAAAAATATCAGAAGCTAATATTACTCTAGTATTAGTCCATATGTCCGATAATGAAATAGCCGAAGAATACTTCGTGAACTATAATCTGCCAGATGTCGAGCATATAAGTGATCCCAATTGTGAATTATATTCTTCATTTGGCTTATCTAAAGGTGGACCTAGCCAGCTAATCGGTCTGAAAAATCTAATTAGGGGTTTTGACCTCACTATAAAATCCAGATCCAAGCCTTCATTGAGATTTATAGGCGATGGATTTCAAATGCCAGGTATATTTATGATCAATAACGGTAATATGGTAGATCGTTTTATACATTTATCGGCATCAGATAGACCTAACTATGATCAAATGATTGAGAAAGTTAGTGCTTAAGGTTCTGTTATTTATAAAGCTGCTGCAATCATTGGTTCAGATATTGCGTTATTACTTTATATCAAATAATTTATATTGTTATGTCTAGAATTCTGTTACCCCTAGCGTTGTCATTCGCAATGATTACTTCCTTATTTTCGCAAGTTAATTTTGCAAACGTAGAAGAGGATCTAGCGTACCATGCGGATATTATGGTCAATGCAACCGTAGCGAATCATAGATTTAAAGCTGCTGATCTTTTTCAGGAGCAATTTGTTACCATGCTCCATACGCCAGGTTCTTATGAGCATAATTTCGAATCTCTGAAATGGATCTCACAGTTAACCTCTGATGATAATAAGTTTAGAATATTTAGTTGGATTGTAGCTGATGATGATGTGGTCAGTAAGACCTATGGTTATATACAATTTGCGGACGGTAAGGTGATTGCACTCAATGATACAGGCGAAATGACTTCTGATTTAGAGTACGAGCAAACGAGTTCGGATGACTGGTTTGGAGCATTATACTATCATATTATGCCTTTTGTAAATGATGGACAAACAGATTATATTTTATTTGGGTACAGACAATTTGCTAAGTTTGATAAGGTCAAAGTATTAGATGTGTTATCTATAGAAGGAGATCAAGTAACCTTTGGTAAAGAATTGTTTGTCAAGAAAGTAGAAGGAGAAAGAGATGAAGTAAGAACAAGATTACTATTGACATACAGTGCAGATGCCAACGTTACGCTGAATTATAATGCAAATATGGAAATGATCGTTTATGATAATCTAATTCCACGAATGGGAAGAATAGAAGGTCAAGGGCCAACACAACTCCCTGATGGTAGCTTTGTAGGATACAAACAAGAAGGTGACCAATGGTCATATGTTGAAAAAATATTTCATCAAACATCAGATGAGGCTCCTCGTCCTATGCCTGTTTTAGGATCTGATGCCCAGAAAGATATCTTTGGTAAGAGTAAGGATAAGACCAAAAAGAAAAGAAACTAAAGCTGATATAAGCTATTACTACAGGTCTGTTATTAATTATCATTTACGTACGAAATCGAGTATGATATCTCTTGTCAATTCATACTTTTCCCATAATATCAAATGTCCTTCATTAGGAAATACTCTAAGGTCTAGATAATTTGAGTCTATCATACTTTGACTATAGTTAACATTGTACGTTGGGGGAGCAAGACTATCATCACCACCATGAATGTGCAAAATAGGTTGGTGTATAAGCTTCCATGTAGGTCCTATTTCTTTCAGCGTCTTGGAATGTTCAAATTTCTCAGTACCAGCAGTTTGAAAATCATTGGGTAAGAGCCATTTCGTTGCCTTCCACTTTGCAAAATGTGAAAACCAAAATATAGGTTCGTTATAAGGATCTATTAATGGAGCTATCATTATAGTTTTACTAATCAAATTAGGATTCTTAGCTGCTGTGTAACCCGCAATGGGACCTCCATATGAGTGTCCAATTAAAAATATGATATTCGTAGAATGGTCATTTATTATGTTAAGTAGGATGTCGGATTGATCCAGTATACTAGGCATAGGGTACAAAGATGATTCTCCATATCCAGGGCGATCATAAGCTAGTAAATTATAATTATGCAATGAAGTATCTTTCATATAAGATATAAATGCATCGAAACTTCCTGGTGCTCCATGAATGAATACTATAGTTGTGTCAGAAGAATTATCGATATAAACTGTTCTTACTTTGACATCGCCATGAAATTTCATTTGAATTTCAGCTAATGGTAGAGCTTTAAGAATATCCTGATTAGAATACTTCATCCATGAAGAACCAATATGCACTAAAGCAATAGAAAGAAGTATAAGGCCAGATACAAGCCACAGAATATTTTTAATCCATTTCATTTACGTATAATGGTAAGGTTGTATTAGTTCTATAATCCATTTGTTGTAAAGAGCTTCTATGTAATAGGGCATATTAGCTGATCAACCTATGTAGAGTCTTACTTAGCGCTACTTAACATAATATTAATTATAGGCTCTTTCTTTGTGGTTGTGAAGATACAGTGAATTACTATCTCTTAATATTACTAGCTAATTGATTTTGGTTTTATCTATCAAAAGTCAAACGTTCACCACAGCCTTGACGGAAAAGTTGTGTTGTGTAATCGTATACAATTTTACCATTGACGACGGTAATGACATTTTTACCTTTGAATGTTTTTCCTTCTAAAGGTGACCAGCCGCATTTGTAAGCGATATTATCTTGGTTGACGGTATATTCTAATTCTGGATCTACAATTGCGATATCGGCTTTATACCCTTCGTTCAAATATCCACGATCATCTATCTGAAAACAAATTGCTGGTGCATGACACATCTTATCCACGATCTGCTCTAGAGTGAATATTCCATCTCTATACATGTCTAACATTATGTTAAGTGAGTGTTGGATCAATGGCAAGCCAGATGGCGCTTGACTATATGGTAGTGCTTTCTCTTCTTTAGTGTGTGGCGCATGATCAGTAGCTATGATATCTATAGTGCCATCTAAAACTGCAGCTCGTATAGCCTCTCGATTATGAGCTGCTTTGATAGCAGGATTGCACTTGATTTTATTTCCCAATCTAGGATAATCATCTGCTGTAAAATACATGTGATGTACGCAAGCTTCACTAGTAATACGTTTATCTGCTAATGGAATCTTATTAGTAAATAGTCCGATCTCATCAGCTGTACTAATATGTAAGATGTGTAGCCTAGTATTGTATTTCTTAGCTAATCCCACGGCCAAAGAAGATGATATAAGACATCCTTCAGTGTTTCTTATCAACGGATGATGCGTTGCATTGAGTTGATCACCATATTTTTCTTGGAATGCGGCCATATTGGCTCTGATCGTTGCTTCATCTTCACAATGTGTGGCAATTAGCATATCTACATTAGAAAATATATTAGTTAGAACCTCTTCATTGTCTACTAGCATATTACCGGTGCTAGAGCCCATAAATACTTTAACTCCACAGACAGTCTGAGGATTTGTTTTTAGCACTTCCGCTATATTTTCATTAGATGCACCCATAAAGAAGCTATAGTTACTGTAAGAATTTCTATTCGCGATATCATATTTATCTTGTAGAAGTTCTTGTGTAAGCGCTGATGGTTTGGTATTAGGCATTTCCATAAATGTGGTAACACCACCTGCAATCGCAGCACGAGATTCACTAGCTATATCTGCTTTGTATGTCATTCCTGGCTCTCTGAAATGTACTTGATCATCAATGATACCAGGCATTACATATTTACCTTGAGCATCTATCACCGTATCAGCCTCCATATCTATAGAAGGTGCTATTTTTTCTATTCGATCGTTCTTGATATAGATATCACCATGAGTTATGGCTCCCCTATTGATGATTTGACCATTTTTGATCAACATTGTAGTATGTGGCATGACGTATATATTGATAATATTATAATTGATCTCAAAGCTAAAAAGGATCAGACATATTAGTATAAATACTTATATTTATTTTTTAATTATTTGCAGATAAATTAAATGCACTCTAGCTATGAAAGTATAACTATCTACTATCCTTACTATTTGTCGTTTATGTACTCTTTATAGTCAAGTTGAATATGATCTTTCTCTACGATTTGGCAATGGCACTGTAGACCACTAGAGTTTGAGTATGACATCTTTCATAGACTAGAGCTGGTGGCTATATAATGAAAATAATGACGATTGCTTTTCGATTAGAGATATTTTAGAAAATTACAAACTTTTGTTTGTAACTCCACAGAAAATTTATTGACCAGTCATTTCAATTTCTTCAATTTATTCTTGGCAAGTGTTTTCAACTTCTTCCCAACTTCTAACTCCTCAAACAATGCTAGACATTGTGAATCATTAGTTTTCTTTATTACATTTATAAGAAGTCGATTGTCTTTAAACTTCACTTTATAGTCGTAGCATAATTTAAATAGGTCTGGAGACATTCTTTCGCTATTGATTCTCCTGATTAGAACCTCCCTAGTTATTAACTTTTGAGTCCATTCACCAAACTGAGGCAATTTGATTTTAATCATCTCAAACTGTCTATTTGTTAACTTGGGCGATACAAATAAATCTGTGATTGCTGATCCAGACATACGTTTATCTACATCCTCTAAAGCCAATTCGATATAATGACTTACCTCTTCATTTGTAAAAGTTTCCTTTCCTTTGATCCAATTTACAAATGAATTATATCGGTATTTCTCGGCCTTTTTGTCCAAATCCATTTCGAAATCCGTATTCTGCTTAGATAGAATCTCCTCAGTTAAAAAATTATACTCAATCCATTTCGTTGTATATCCTAGTTTCAATATATCCATCTATAAGTTATTGGTGATAGTCTCTTGACAAGTGTCGTTGTGCGAAAGATAGCATAATATTCTAGAAAGGTAGAACCCCTGCTAATTACTATAATAATTCATTAACCAATTAACTAGAGGTCATACAATTATGTACCCTGAAGTATTGAATGTAAGCGAGCTTAAAATTGCTATTTATTATTAAATAACAACTCTATACCTAAGAATCTTATGTAATAATTTGTATTGCCTAAGATTCTTATGTAGTTTTATGTTATGAATCCAAAATTACTTAGAGGAAGTCTCGATACTATTATCATCAAACTCTTGAATGATAACGGTGAAATGTATGGTTATGAAATCACTCAAAAAGTTAAGGAACTAACTGGTGATACTATCAAAATTACTGAAGGTGCGCTCTACCCTTCTCTCCATAAACTAGAAGGTAAAGGTGTACTAGCTGTGGAGACACGTAGCATCGGCAATAGATATAGGAAGTACTACTCTATCACCAAACAAGGTAAATCCGAGCTAGCGACCATGCTAGAAGATATGAAAGCATATATGCAAAGTATGGAGTTATTACTTAATCCAAAACTAGCGTAAGCCTTATGAAAATGTTGTTAACCAATCAAGAGATCAAGAGAATATTTATAGCTATCCAAAAGAAAGGAGTTAAGTATATTGATGTGCAACATGAAATCGTAGACCACATAGCTTCAGATATTGAGCTAAGTAAAGAAAGATTTCCTATATGGAATTTCGAACAGCATCTAGAAACAGCTTTAAGTGGATTCCCAAAAGATTTCAAGAAGCTTATCAGGTCCAAGGAAAAATCTATGAATAGATTTTGGCAAAGAAAAACTCTTGATTATATCAAATTGTATTTTCAATTTCCTGTCATACTATTCACCGTATTATTGTACATATCGATCGTGATGGGTACTATTATTTATGGGAAACTTGTATTAGGTTCTTCATTAGTGATCATGCTCTTACTTATCATATTTACTATCTATAAGACTTATACTAACGCTTATTATAGTTCGGAGAAAGAGAAGAAATACTTAGTGCTTAAAATGTTTTTTGGGCAAACCACTACTATGATTTTACTTCCAACTAGTTTATTAAATATTTTGCAAGTATTTAAACCAGAAGAAAGCTCACTCTTTACACAGCATTGGGCAATCTATATTGCTTCAGGAGTTGTGGTATTTACCTTAATTTGGTGTCATGCATGTTTGACGGCCTTCCCAAAAATGTTGCATAGAGAATTACAATCTAAATATCCTTACTTAACCCTAGCTAATTAGAAAGCATGGAATTATTACTTAAACCAAAACTGGCTTAAAAACGAATATGCATCTATCCGAAAATCAAATTCAATGGATCTTCACATCGGTACAAAACAAAGGTGTGAATTACATCGATGTACAACATGAAATCGTGGATCATTTGGCTTCAGAAATTGAGTTAAGTATGGAGACGTGTCCAGAAATATATTTCCAAGAACATCTAGATAATGCATTTAGTGCATTTGATTCAGATTTCAAGAAACTGGTCAGAACTAAAGAAAAGGCAATGAACAAATATTGGCAGAAAAAAACATTGGGATATATTAAATCCTATTTCACTTTTCCTAAAATAATTCTAACGATCTTAATATTTCTTACTTGTTCACTAGGTACTATTTTGGTTGGAAAGTCCATACTAATCAGTTTCGTAATAGCATCTATATTACTTGTATTTGGCACCTTTATACATTATTATTTGAGGTTAGGATTTACCGATATTGAACATAAATATTTAGTTCTTAAAATGTATATGGCAAATACAATTGGTATGACTACGTTTGCCTTTTTTATATTGAATATCTTAGAAATGTTTAATTCTAACGAAATTAAATTAATAGATCAGCATTGGTATATCTATACTGCATCTATAGCTTTGACGATTGGTACAATTTGGTGCCATGCCTGTCTTACGGAATTTCCAAGAATGCTAATAAAAGACATAAAAGAAAAATATCCTTACTTAACACTAGCTAATTAGAAACTATGCACCTCAATCAAGAACAAATAGAATCACTTTTTGAATTCGTAGAAAATAAAGGAGTCAAATATTACGACGTACAACATGAAATTGTTGATCATCTCGCTACATCTATAGAATATGAAATGGAGAAAAGTGAAAAGACTACTTTCGATCAAGCGTTACATATCGTCTATAGTGAATATCCTATTACAGGATTTGCTCAGTACTCGGTAGATCTAGAGAATTCTTTATGGTCATTTTGGATCCGAAAAATTGCAAAGACGATTACTATTGGTTATGGTATCCCTTTAATAGCATTATTGGCTTGTCTTACATTAAGCGTTTATTATACTATATTGACTAATGGTGCTGTAGCATTAAACACACTATATTATGGTATTACAGGCCTCGGACTTCTTGCACTATATGTTTTCGGTCGTCAGTTTGGTAAGTCAGGAGTAGAGATGATGTTGTACTCAGATTTTATAATTTTGGAAGATGATCTAAATGAAAGACTACTATATTACAGAGTATTGAAGTTAGCAACTTTATTCATGATTATTGGACCTTTATTCCTTTCAAGATTAGCATATATATTTGTAAGAGATCAAAACTTCGAATTTCTAAGTGGTCTTTCATATTCCATATTAGTAATAGCAATATTATCATCCATTTCTATCTACTGGTCACTGGCAGTTATCCTATACTTTCCTGGAATGATCAAAGATGTAATAGCCGAGAAATACAATCACGTAGTAATTGCATAAATAGAAAGATATGACTCAACTTACAGAAAAACAGATCGTTTCATTATTTAATTTTACAAAATCAAAATATGTGCGATATATAGATATACAACATGAGCTGGTAGATCATTTGGCTACTGACATTGAAATAGAAATGGATAAGAATCCTGAATTGTCTTTCGATAAAGCACTTCATAATGTCTACGCCAAATTTCCAATTAGTGGATTCTCTGAATATGTGACTCAACGTGAAAAGGCGATGAGCAGATTTTGGTTTAAAATGATTTATTCCCAATTTTTAAAATATGCAGGTTTACCTGTACTTCTGGCATTAATTTCATTGACATTTATACAATATTTTTTGTTCATCTCTTTAGGTAATTCTGCATTGGTGATAGTAATTGTTGCGGCATTATTACTTGGTTATTTTTCTGTATCCCATTTGAACCAAACGGTAAGAAGCGGCGATAAAAATGTGGATCAAAAATATTTAGTGGTAATGATGTTTAAGTCCATGGCTCTTAGTTTTGGGGTTGGCCCTATCATTACTGCTAATATATTTACCTCGGGTATGCTTAGCCCACTTACTACACCTTCTGAAATTCATTGGAAGGCAATGTCTTTTGCATTTTTGTTAAGTTTAAGTTTTGTTTGGAGTATTATGACATACTATAAATTCCCTCAACTGATTCGCAAGGTACTCAATGACAAATACGCTCATTTAAAATTATCTGTATAAACTTTCATGTGCTTTACTAATTATTCGAACATTATGAATTATCAGATTTTATCATAGAAAGAGCACAATTAGAAAAGTATGACACAACTTACAGAACAGCAAATAGCCGCACTTTTTGATTTTACTAGAACAAAATATGTACGTTATATAGATGTACAACATGAACTGGTAGATCATCTAGCTTCAGATATTGAGATTGAAATGAAAGACAATCCTGCTTTGACCTTTGATGCGGCTTTAGCAAAAGTTTATAGAAAGTTTCCGATTAGTGGATTTTCAAAGTTTGTAAGTCAAAGCGAAAACGCTATGCTTAAGTTTTGGGCAAAAATGATATTTGATCAGTTAACGCCGTATGCTGGATTACCCTTTGTACTTATTGCAACGCTATTAGCTTTGATTCAATATAAATTAATAATTGCATTTGGTGCACCTTGCCTTTATACTTTTATAGTGTTAGTGGTAATCTATAATTTTTGGACTTCATTGAAATTTAATAACATTGTTAAATTTAATGATGAGGATGCGAATAATTCGTATTTAGTGGTTTCTACTTTTAGAGGAGTTGCGGCAAGTTTTTCATTTATTCCTTTTATGTTTTCACATGCTATTAATGACTTAACTAACATTTCAACAGCGATAGATGGCAACCATGCTAAAGCGATTTTATTATCTGTAATGCTTAGCTTAGGTTGGATATGGAGTGCTATGACTTATTACAAATTTCCAAAACTAATACGTACTGTACTCAATGACAAATATGCTCACTTAAAGTTATCTGTCTAATCCCATAGATATATAGCTTCTAAATCTATCTTTGCAGCTCGTAATACTAATTAATAGAAACAATACACGTGAGCTATACCACACAAAAAATAGGCGTCCTCGGAGGCGGACAATTAGGGAAAATGTTAGGCCAGTCGGCATCAATGATGGGACTTCAGATGCATGTTCTTGATACAGATAAGTCTTTTCCTGCAGCCGCTTCATGTATGTCATTTACAGAAGGATCATTTAGAGATTATGATGATATCATGAACTTTGCCGCTGATAAGGATATAGTTACAGTCGAAATCGAATTAGTCAATACGGACGCGCTTCATGATTTGGTGAAGCAAGGCAAAAAAGTATATCCTCAGCCGCATTTATTGGATATGATAAAGGATAAAGGTCTGCAGAAGCAATTTTACCAAGAGCGTAGTTTGGTTACATCAGACTTTGTACTGGTTCAGGATGCTAGTCAAATCAAGCAGTGGGTTTTGGATGGGAAATTATCATTGCCATTCGTACAGAAAGCAAGAACGGACGGATATGATGGTCGAGGGGTCCATATCGTAAGAAGCCTTTCGGATCTTCAACATCTATTGGATGTAAAGTCAGTAATAGAGCCACTTGTAGATATTGATAGGGAAATCGCTGTAATCGTTGCGCGTAATCCTCAAGGTGATATATCTTCTTTCCCAGTAGTAGATATGGAATTTCACCCTACAGCCAATTTGGTGGAGTATCTATTTTCTCCATCGAGAGTTAGTCGTGAGATACAAGAGCAAGCGATAGCTTTAGCGGAATCTATTGCCAAAGAAATGAAGATTGTAGGTTTGCTCGCGGTAGAGTTGTTTTTAACAAAAGATAATCAATTACTCATTAATGAAGTAGCTCCGCGTCCTCATAATAGTGGACATCATACTATCGAGGCGAACATTACATCTCAATATGAGCAGCACTTAAGAGCCATCTTAGGTATGCCATTAGGTGATACTGCAATGATACTACCTGCAGTAATGGTCAATCTATTGGGAGCTGCTAATTATACAGGTACGGCTTTTTATGAAAATATTGACGATTGCTTAGCTACTTCTGGTGCTCACCTTCATCTATATGGTAAGAGTATTACCAAACCATACAGAAAGATGGGCCATGCTACTATAGTAGATAAAGATCTAGATGTCGCAATAGAAAAAGCCACATTTATCAAAGATACTTTGAAGATAATATCTAAATAGCATAATAAAATTTGTCCAAATAAGTCCTAATTGGATCGCTGAATCCTTATTCAACAGGTTCATATGGTATTAGTCTATCTGTAGCCATTACTGTGTCATCTCCATTTGCATTAGGGTATACTTTAAATGAGTTGAGATGAAATAGCACCATGAAAATAATAGCATTACTGATGCTTGTGACTCTATTGTCAAATTGAAATTTTACGTTAGTAACATCTTCCTTGAAAAATATTGCCAATACAATACTGACAATCGTTAATCCTATGATCCAGTATATAGTTTTACTAGAGGCAAAGTAGATAGCTAAAAATACAAAAGAAACAATCCCTAATATGAGTGTTGCCATAACCATCTCCCCTCCACGACCGGAGACTTGGTGTATAGATAGAAATATACCAAGTAGGGCAAGGAAATAAAGTAAATTTCGCAGTCCTTCTGGATAATGAATAAGTGCAACCTTATGCTTGGCCAACCTTGTCTCTACATTATCTATCTGCGTATCATAAGTAAGACTTACTAGCCATACCAACTCACCAATAATTGGAATCATCAACCAGAAAAAATGCCAACTTAGCTTATATCCTCTCGATAGCAGAAACTCCGCTAGAAAACAACGAAAAAATGCAGCAACAGCAAAAAATCCAAAAACATTCTCAAGACCTGACAAGGCAAATCTGATATTCATAATATATCCATTAGGCATGTAGCCTCTTTGTACTACAAGTTGTCCGATACTGATCCCACCTATTATTACGATCCATTTGGTAATAATAAATATGGCGGTACTGCTAAGGTTGCCATATTTTACACTAAGATCCAAACTTCTCCACACTGGTTTAATACCTCGTTTTATTCGATCTATAAACCAAGAAGAAGCCGCGATAGCAACGAACAAAGATGAGGCTTGTAGTAGTCTTCTCAGTATATGAAATTCGCGGTAACTAGTCGTACCTTCATTACCGTACATCTTGTATTTGAAAAGGTCTGATAATGGTGTTCTTCTAAATATTCGTGAAATCATATCAATAATCTCATGGCTATAGTTTATTAAAGACGCACCAGATACAATCAGGACTAACCATAATACTTGCCATCTACGTTTATCTTTAAAGATTAAAGAACCAAAAACTAGTGCAGGTACAAATTTGAGTAGTACAAATACCAAGGTCAAATTCGTCTCTCTACCCATTAGGTGCGACGGAACAGCAATTAGTAAAAGCGAAACAAGATAGGCTATTAGACCTTCTTTAAGTTTATTGATACTTAAGCCTACTAAAGACCAGAAAGCTAGGGTGTAAAATTGAAAAGCGATTTTTGAATTGATATATGTTCTGGTACGATTCGGATTTTCTAAATATTCTTGATAGTCGCTATAGTCAATCCAGAAGTACAATGCGAACATTATAAAGCTAGCCGCTAGAGCCCATTTTAATAATGAGTGATACTTGGGCGTATATAGTTCATGCGTATTCATAGTCAAGTTGATTTTTGCAAATACAATATATCATTTTAGATGATGATAAGGAAGCAATGTCTATCTTTAAGCCGCACGAACTAAAACATGGAACATGAGTAACGCTAAAGTAGGAATCATCATGGGGTCAGACTCTGACCTGCCTGTAATGCAACCTGCAGCTGATTTTTTAAAGGAAATAGGAATTGATTTTGAGATGACAGTGGTATCTGCACATCGTACTCCAGATCGTATGTTTGAATATGCTAGAGCTGCTCGCTCTAAAGGTATCAATGTGATTATAGCTGGAGCTGGCGGTGCGGCTCATCTTCCTGGCATGGTAGCATCACTTACTACCCTACCTGTGATCGGAGTTCCTGTTAAATCATCCAATAGTATAGATGGATGGGATAGTATACTCTCAATACTCCAAATGCCCAATGGCATACCTGTAGCCACAGTAGCGCTCAATGGAGCTAAGAATGCAGGGATATTGTCCGCATCGATCATTGGAGCCTTTGATGGTGATGTCGCAGAGAAGATGGAGGATTACAAAAGGAATATGGTGGAAGCCGTGCTGGTCAAAGCACAAAATGTAGAGAGTAGAACATAATGAAATGGATCGAGAATAGGTATGTACAACTTGGTATCCTTGTCATACTTTGTCTATTCTTAGAATACTTATGTCTCGGAAGTATTTTCTATCAGCCGAATCAAGAAACATTCGCATACGGTGGTGATGCTCTTTTTCTGTATTTTAATACATCGTATCACGCTTGCTATGGTTCTGGCATGATGCTGGAGAGTATGAATTATCCATATGGGGAATCTGTCTTTATGACTGATGCACAAGGGGCATTAAGTATTGTATTAGCTTCATTAAGAGCAATAGGAATAGATACATGTACTTATAGTATAGGTATTGTAAATGGAATGATTATTTACCTATTACCATTATGTGCGGTATTCATACATCTTATTCTTAGGCGAATTGGAGTGCATGCTTTATTCTCAATAGTAACATCAGTAGCTATTACCTTGATGGCTCCACAAACTTTAAGAATGGTTTCGCATTATGGACTGAGCTATCCATTCTATATACCGATGTGTATCTATTGGGTACTTCGAAAGTTTGATTTGCAAAGGTGGGAATGGAAAGATGTAGCTTTTATTATTGTTGCCTCATTTTTTTATCTCAATAATCCATATGTAGGTTTTACAGGTTTGCTATTTATACCGATCATTACCCTGTTAAAAGGAATGAAGTCAAAAGCTCATAGAGGGTTTTACGCTCAGTTCTTTAGCGTAGTTATAGGGATCATTTTATCTGGATATGCGATTATAAAACTTACAGATCCATTTGTTGATAGAATCAAAGAACAGAATGGTTTTTTCTTTTATAATATTGATCTTCACGGAGTTTTTAATAGTAGATATGGATTTACTCGCGCAATCGTATCACAATTTTACACCTTGTCAGAATCATTAGTAGAGAGTGTAATTAATTATGGAATTGTACCCTTAATTGGAGTGGTAATATTACCGTTTTTTCTAGCCTATTCTATCTACAGTAGAAAAAGCTTGAGTAGTTTTATTCCGAGTAAAAACTTTATCTACATTATTGTGGGAAGTGCAATACTTAGTCTCATAGCCTGTAATAGTATAATGCCTTTGGCTCTACAGGACTTCATCAATGCTTACTTTAGGCCTTTACTTCTTTTCAAAGCTCCAGGAAGATTTATATGGTTGTCATATTTTGTAATAGCGATATGGACCGTATGGTGGCTACATAGCATAATTGGAGGTATAAGGACTAAATATGTGGGTGTTGTTCTATTGACTGCCATAGCTTCATTATGGATTTGGGAAGCTACATCTGGATTGACAAAGTTTGTCAGTGAGATGCATAGATCTAATAATATGTTTGCTAGAGTAAATGAATATCAGGCATGTTTAAACGAAGCCAATGTAAATCCCAAAGATTATCAAGCGATTATAGCCTTACCAATAATGCAAGGATGGTCAAGTAAACTGGTGACTCCACTGCATTGGAAGTCGCAATACGAAAGTACAAGTATGTCCATGATTTCTGGACTTCCTCTGATAGATGGAATGTTGTCTCGGCTTTCTTTAGATCATGGGATGGGTATCGTTCAATTAGGTAGTAATCCGTTAATAAAAAAAGATCTCTTAGAAAAGATGCCTGATGCAAGACCTATCCTAGTTATGGATATGAGTGAAGCAGAGCGGTTGCCTGGTCATCAGAATTACCTTCTTAATAGGTCGATACCGCTTGGGGAATTTAAAAATTTTGATCTCTATCGATTAGAAATTGATAGCCTCAGTTCTACACCGGAAATAGATCGCGCTAGGTCGAAGTATTTATTGAAGCAATTTAAATCTCCCTTACATTACGATGGATTTGATGGAATGAATACTAGTGAAGATTTTAGATATCAATCTGGGAGTCTACTTATTGGAGAAGGTGTAAATCAAATGATGTATTCTACTAAGTTAGAATCATTGCAGGATTCGATGGATATTGAAGTTTCATTTTGGACTCTTTTCACAAATATACATGAGAGCACACCTAAATTCAATTTTGAAACTATAGATAGTAATGGAATTGTAATCGATAATATTTTTATAGATTCACAGTATTCTATTGATTTGAAAAACGATTGGGTAAAAGTGTCTGCCACATTAAATACCTCTGAAAACTTAGATGAATTAAGATTGTATTCTACTTCATTGAAGAGTGAGATAATTGATGATTTGATGATTAGATACCAAGAGGAAGATGCGGTAGTAGATAATCAATTGTTGGATCAATTTCTTTGGAATAACTACCTAATACAAAGATGAAAAGTATGTCTATGAAATGGTCATTGTGGAGTTATATTATTGCTGTCATAGCTATAAGTTCGCTTACAATAATACATAGTAATAAAGGTAAGTTAAACGTAATACAGTACGATGTCGCAGGGTACTATTCGTATCTTCCAGCTATATTTATATACAAAGATATTAAAGAATTAAATTGGCGTAAGGAAGTTAGCAAGTCATACCATATAGCAGGAATAGATGATGTAGCTTCTGATCATGTGTCTGGCCAGAAAGTGATGAAATATTCATTGGGTATGGCAATTTCTTTTCTTCCAGGTTTTGCTTTGGCGCATATATATGCACTCAATTCTGCTGCACCCGCAGATGGATTTAGTGGGCCTTATCAATTGGGCTT
Organism: uncultured Saprospiraceae bacterium; assembly: GCA_937995755.1. Lineage (GTDB taxonomy): Bacteria > Bacteroidota > Bacteroidia > Chitinophagales > Saprospiraceae > UBA1994. The sequence goes on from CALKJD010000042.1 coordinate 18,255, forward strand.
GATTCTCGTAGGATGGTTTTATATGTTGATCGCATTGTGGTATTTACGAAAAATCCTTGAGGTATATTTTGAGGATTGGATAGTGGCTACCACACTTCTAATAATCGCTATAGGAACCAATTACTTTATATATGCAGGGAGTCAATCTATGATGTCTCATGCATTTTTATTTATGCTTTTTACGTTAGTGATTTACAATACGATTAAATGGTATAGTCATAAGAGTTATTGGCGAATAATTGCTATTGGAATGTTAATGGGGCTTATCACTATAACAAGACCTACGGAGATACTTTTAACTCTAGTAGTTTTGCTTTGGGGAGTCAGTAATATTAGTGAATTGAAAGAGAGAGCAAAATTACTGTATGAAAGTAAAGTGTATATAATCTTGGCTATTTTAGCGGCAGCTCTCGTTATTGGTATTCAGTTAGGGTATTGGAAGTTTGTCAGTGGAGACTGGATTGTATATAGTTATAAGGACGAAGGGTTTACATGGGATGGAAGATATCTTCGTGAGTGTTTTGTGGGCTTCCGAAAAGGATGGTTAATATATACACCTGTGATGTTACTTGGACTCGTTGGTCTTTATCATTTGTATACACAAAAAAATACTTCATCTATCGCAAAGCCCATTATTCTATTCTTAATAATAAGTACTTACATAATATTTAGCTGGGATAATTATTGGTATGGCGGTGGTTTTGGTCAGAGGGCAATGATCTCGTCTTATGTGCTTTACGCATTGGCTATCGCATCGCTGTTACAGTCAGTGCAGCGTAAAGCAATATGGATTCAATACCTGACAGGAGCTTTCATTGTATTTTGTATATGGCTCAATATTTTTCAAACATTACAAGCGCAGTTATGGGGTGGATTTGAAACGAGTAACATGACAAAAAAGTACTATTTCAAAATATTTGGTGAAAGTGATATCAATCCAGACTGGAAGGTACTGCTTGATAATAAGGATGCTAAAATGGGAAAAGTCAAGAACTCTACTACATTGTTTAATCTTGATTTTGAGAATGAAGTAGGTTCTTTAGAGAGGCCGTACAAAGATTCTAAGACGATTAAAATATCAGAGGGTCTCTACACATTATTAGATCAAAAGATATCAACCCTAAGGAAAGGACAACGTCTAAGAGCGGAAGTTATGGTCTCTGGTGGTAAGCAAGTATGGAATAGATGGAATATGACTAATTTTCACATCCAACTGTATACCAATGGAAAAGTAGTGGGTGATCAAAACGTAAGATTGCATGACGTATCTCGAAGTGCAGATTGGAAATCTATACATGTAGATATAAAAGTAAGACAAGACAATGTGGATCAAATCAAAGTCGTAGCGTGGTCTGGTAATACCAATCAAGATGTTTATCTTGATAATTTAAAAGTTTCTATTATTGAATAGATTTTGCTTGTAGATCTTCTATTTGCTTGGCTACCTTTTCGGCTTCAGCTCGTTTGGCATCACTTGCAGTCCGATCTGTAGTAGAAAGCTGAAATGATTGTTCCATTAATTTTTTGTACTCTGATTGCAGTTTATCAATAGGAGATTTTTTCTTGAATAGGCCAAACATGGTATAAGGATTTGATTTATAACCTACTAACCTGTAGAAGCTCACAAAGTTGTAGGTAATTAAGCTTTTTTCTTAATACTCCAAGTAAGCTGTAACCTTCCTACTACCGTTCCATTTTCCATGGTACCTATAGTATCCATTGTAAATACCTGAGGCATTCCTGTCTGTTCCGCATCAGCTATGGCTTTATGGATCTTATGACCATCGACACAAGTGTAAGTAACCGAGCTAATTGCTTTCTTTGTAAACTTTGCATTGAAGTCAATTACGAGCATACTCCATTTTCCTCTTCCTCTGAGCATAGCATCTACCATGAGACCAGTGGAGATCTCTCCTACCCCACATTGCGCTGCGAAGTATATAGATTTAAATGGATTTTGAGTCGTCCATCTATACGGTACGAATATTTCACATTGTTCAGCAGTAATAGATTTAACTTTTGCACCCCAAAAGAATATACTGGGAAGCTTCTTAAACATTGCCATTCTAAATTTAAATGGACTGAGGACTGACTTGATATATAGATTACCTTCTTCGGTTAGTTTCATTTCATACTGAGTTATGTATTAAATATACGAATTATTACATAAAATTTAACTTGGAGTTAAATAAATTCTACTCGCATGAAAGGCAAGAAAAGTTATCTTTGTGACCAATATTAAAATGAACTATGGATTATAAAAATAACATCCTTGAAACTATAGGGAATACACCTCTAGTAAAACTTGGAAAAACAGTTGCGGATGTAAAAGCGACGGTATTAGCTAAGGTAGAAACATTCAACCCTGGACATTCTACTAAGGATAGAATGGCGCTTAAAATGCTGGAAGTGGCAGAAGCGGAAGGAAGAATAAAGCCAGGAGGTACAATCATAGAATGTACATCAGGAAATACAGGTATGGGGCTAGCGCTAGCGGCATGTGTCAAAGGATACAAGACAATACTAACGACTAGTGATAAGCAGTCTAAGGAGAAGTTTGATATCTTAAGAGCTGTAGGTGCGGAAGTGATAGTATGTCCTACCAATGTCGCTCCAGATGATCCGAAGTCATATTACTCTGTTGCAGAAAAACTTAGTAAAGAAATACCTAATTCTGTATGGCTCAATCAATATGATAATCTAGCTAACAGACAAGCGCATTACGAAAGTACAGGTCCTGAAATCTGGAAACAAACAGATGGAAAGATTACTCACTTTGTAGTAGGAGTAGGAACAGGAGGTACTATATCTGGTGTAGGTAAATATCTAAAAGAACAAAACCCTAATATCAAAATTTGGGGAATCGATACTTACGGATCAGTTTTCAAAAAATACCATGAGACAGGTGAGTTTGATGAAAAGGAAATATACTCTTACATCACAGAAGGGATAGGAGAAGATATATTACCAAAGAATGTAGATTTTGGACTTATCGATCATTTTGAAAAAGTATCGGATAAAGATGGTGCGGTACTGGCGAGAAGGTTAGCTAAAGAAGAAGGTTTGCTCCTTGGATATAGCGCAGGATCTGCTTTAGGTGGAATACTCCAGATGAAAGATCAACTAAGTGAAGATGATGTGGTCGTAGTACTGTTTCATGATCATGGAAGTAGATATCTAGGCAAGATCTATAATGATGACTGGATGAGAGAACGTGGATGGTTAGAAGTGGATCTTACAGTAAAGAATCTCATAAGTGGTAAGAGTAAGGATACTTTTGTATCTATCAATCGTACAGAGTCAGCTAGATCTGTACTAGCTTTAATGAAAGCGCATGATTTGTCACAGCTTCCAGTAGTGGAGAATGATGAAGTTCAAGGTTCTATCACACAGAGTGCTCTTTTAGAATTTATCTTATCTAATCCGATGGAGAATAGTAATAAAGCTATCTCTGAAATTATGGGTAATGCATTTCCTATAGTGGATGCAGAGATGAGTGTCAAAGAATTACATAAGTATATATCTAAGACTAATCCAGCTGTCATCACCAAAGATGAAGAAGGAAAAATGCATATCGTAACACAATATGATATTATACAAGCCTTGTAATCTATACTGAAGTATAAACGTACAATTAACGCCTTCAAGTTTATCGCTTGAGGGCGTTCTTTATTAATCGTATAACGGATCGATCACTTTTTCGTTAGATTCCATTTGACCAATTAAGGGCATAATCTTTTTCTGAATGTCTTCTTGTAATTTCTGTAGTACTTTCTTCTTGACAAAATGTTTATGCACTACCAGACCTATTCTACGTACAGGAACTACATCCGAAAATTCATGGATGTACTTTTTCTCTGACCTTGTTAAATCTAATGTAGCTAGATGCGGTAAAAGTGTCAATCCATTATTTTGGTTTACGAGCTTTAATAAGGTGTTAATGGTTCCAGACTTGTATATTAAATTTCCAATTTGCTGATTTCTGTTTTTGAGCTCACATATTTTCTCAACTTGATTTCTCATACAATGCCCTTCTTCTAATAGCCATAATCGAGTGAAATCTATATCTTGAATATTAACGGCAAGCACATTGTCAGGTGATTGGCGATCATATAAGTGAAAAGGCTCAGTATATAATGGTAGTTCTACTAAATCATCATGCTTAAGAGGTATCGAAACTAAGCCAATATCCAAATCTCTAGACAGGAGCTGATCTATTATTTTTTGAGTGGGTATCTCACTTACTTCAAGCTGTAATGCTGGATGCTTTTGCAAGAAACCTTTTAAGAATTGTGGCAATACAAACGGCGCAATGGTAGGAATTGCACCTAATCTAAGACTCCCTTGTATTTGGTTGTTTGATTCTCCTTTGACCAGTTCAACAACATCATCAAGATTAGAGATTTCTTTGGATATAATCTTGAGCTGATGAATGATTTGACTACCCTCGGCAGTAACCGTCACGGGCTTTGTTTTGCGATCAAAGATAATCACACCTAATTCTGACTCAAGGCGTGCCACCATGGTACTTAATGTAGACTGGGTAACAAAGCATTTATCCGCAGCCTCTCCAAAGGTCTTAGATTTACTTACGGCAATGACATATTCTATCTGCTGAACGTTCATCTATAGTGTCAATTTTGGTATTGATATAATCACTTCCATCAATCAAATATAGACAGTAACTTTGTAACTTAAAATCTAATACACTAACGTCATGAATATATTTGATGCTATAAAAGCAGAAGATGCCGAAGCTGTAAATGCTATGATTGCTGCTAACCCACATTCTTTAAAGATGAAAGACCCTAGAGGGTTTACACCATTGATCCTTGCTACGTATATGGGGGCATTAGAGGTAACCAAAGTATTGATCGAAAACGAAATTGATGTGAATGCAAAAGATGCTTCTGGAAATACAGCTTTGATGGGTGTCTGTTTTAAAGGGGCGAAAGAATATGCAGATCTATTGTTAGATGCTGGAGCGGATTTAAATGCAACGAATTCTAATGGTACTACAGCATTGGCATTTTCAGCTACATATGATAAGATACACATGGTAAAGTATCTATTAGAAAAAGGTGCCGATAAGAGTATTGTAGATAATGAGGGTAAGACGGCATTAGATCATGCTAAGGCTAAAGGATATCAAGAAATAGCAGAACTATTGTAGATTTTATAGGTATTAGTAATGAGAAGGTGTAAAATGGAAAGGAAGAGAGAGTTCCGAAGACCATGTATTTTCTTTTAAAGTTACTTCTTACCTTCAAAAACCTGTTACCCTCTAACGACTACGTGTTTTGCTGCATAAAACACTTGTCATTGGAAGCAAGGCTGATTTAATTAGCCTTCCTACGATTGATTTCGTCTCTAATTTTTGCAGCCTTCTCATAATCCTCTTCATTGAGGACGTCTTCGAGCATTTTATTAAGAGCACCTACTGTATATGATTCATAAGAGTCTGATTTTTTTACTTTAGGAGCTTCAGTTGTCTTCGAGTCACTAGATAAAGCATTCTCTTCATCTTGATCCTCTAATACTACACCAGCGTTCTCCATTATAAACTCATATGTATATATTGGACATCCATATCTTACGGCCATAGCTATGGCATCTGAGGTTCTACTGTCTACCTCTACAGATCCTAGAGGTCCTTCACAGACTAGCTGTGCATAGAAGATGCCATCCAGTAGATTATTAATAATCACTTCTTTGACTTCTATATTGAAACCATCGAATGCATTCTTAAATAAATCATGTGTCAATGGACGATTAGGAGTCATATTTTCCATAGCTACCGCTATAGCTTGAGCCTCAAAACCACCAATCACTATGGGTAATCTACGTTTTCCGTCAAGCTCGCCTAATACGACAGCATAGTTATGAGATTGGGTTACACTATGTGAAAGTGCGACAATATTGAGTTCTATTTTTTTCATAGAGAGACTATATGATAACTAAAAATCCAATTGATATAAGCAAGTGCTCATATCAATTGGATCACAAAGTAAATGCAATATCTCGAATTTAATGAGATTGCTTAAACTTTTTCAATGCCTCTGTAAGCTTAGGTACAACTTCGAAGAGATCACCAACTACTCCATAGTCGGCTGCTTTGAAAAATGGAGCTTCTGGATCTTTGTTAATCACTACGATTACCTTAGAACTATTGACGCCAGCAAGATGCTGTATTGCACCAGAAATTCCAGCTGCTATATATAGATTAGGTCTAATCGCTACACCTGTCTGTCCTACATGCTCATGATGAGGTCTCCAACCAATGTCTGCTACAGGTCTAGAGCATGCAGTTGTTGCTCCTAGTACCTCGGCTAAATCTTCTATGATACCCCAGTTTTCTGGACCTTTCATTCCTCTACCCGCGGATACTACCAACTCTGCTTCTGGTAACGGAACTATACCATCTACTGTTTTTTGTTCTCTTACTACGATTTTCGATGCAGGTACATCGATACTTACAGATTCTACCGCAGCATCATTGCCTTCCGCTGAGAATTGTAGTGAGTTTCCCATTACAGATACTACAGTCACATCGGAGGTTACTTTATTGTATACTGTAGCTTTGCCAGAGAATACTCCTTTGCTAAATGTATTATCGTCTGATGGTAAAGCATTCACGCTACTTACTACACCTGCGTCTAGTTTTACACCTACCCTACCTATGATAGATTTACCTGTACTTGTAGAAGCTAAGACTACATGAGTCGCTCCTATAGCTTTAGCTTGACTAGCGATAGCTGTAGCATATTGCTGACTATCTACATGGTCAAATGCTCCATTGGCGTCGTGCATTACTTTGCTAGCTCCAAATTGCCCTAGCTGAGCCGGATTGTCACAGCTACCTAGCACTAGTGCTACACATTCGCTACCTTTCTGAGCCGCAAGTTTTGATGCATAATAAACTGCTTCTTGAGCTGTCTTTTTAAAATTTCCTTTTGTTGATTCGGCTAATACTAATACTGCCATGATATATTGTGTTTTATCTAATTCTATAATGGATGTAATGATGAGAATTCTAGCGACTATATCGCTTTAGCCTCTTCATGTAAAAGTCTCACTAGTTCATCCATGTTTTCCGGAT
>CALKJD010000043.1 GCA_937995755.1 uncultured Saprospiraceae bacterium
TTAGAATCCGTAGTTAAGTCCGATTTGGTAGAACTTCTGAAGAACATCTTTTTCTCCAACGCCTTCAGTAACTGTTTCGAAATCAGCTTGTCTGAAACCGAAGTTAACACCTACACCGATTCCTCTCCATACTTCAAATGCTAAAGTATTTAACCAAGTATACTCACGAAGTGAAGTTTTACCTTCTGGGTTAGAGTAAGGTTGGTATGTAGTAAATGTAGTACTCCAAGCAATTTTCTTACCCATTACAAGTAGATCTCTACCGTAATCAGCTCTAATCTTAGCGCCTAATGCTCCGTCTGACTGAAGATCACCATTTGTGTTCCATGCCATGTGGTAGTTAAGTGGGTGTATTACTACAGTCATCCCTTTGATAGGTAACCAAGTTGCACCTATTCCTAAGTCTGCAGTACCTGGCTTTAAAAAACTTCCTAGAGAAGTGTTAAGTTCTCCTAGCCCAGATAGAGCAAATTTTGGAGTAAGCTTATAACCAGCTAAAGATGATACGTTGATGATATCTACTGTACCTTGATCGAAAAGATCATCGTCTTCTTCTACTCCATTTACTGCGATATCCACATCTTGCCATGCTTTCTGGAATACACCCTTGTTGTTCCAAAAGTATTTTGCTTGATCTTTGTTTGCGTAAGCTGTGATTCCTAATCCTAAGCTGCTAGATTGAGCTGATGGATTAGGGTTTGCTTGCCATTTGTCTGAATTAGAAAAATCGAAACCAACAGTTCCGTTTAACCCTGTAGTCCATCCAGTAAGCTCAGTAATTTGTGCATTTATTCCTGCAATCTCTCCATTGACAGCATCTGCTTGTGCTTGAAAAGCAGCAGCTTCTGCAGCTTTAGTAGCTTTCATTGCTTTTAGTTCATCTATTGTCTGAGCAGACATGATACTAGCAACAAATACTAGTAGAAATAATAGTTGAATTTTTTTCATTTTCACTTAAAATTTGGTTTAAAATAATTGAGCAAATTGCTCGTGTGACTTAAATTTGGTTTGTTTGAAGTACACAATTAATTTTATAAAAAATCTCTTGATTACAAATTCATATCGCAAATACAAGGTTCAATATCTATTCTAATACTACCTATGTATCTCAATGTTCTGATTCATAAATTTGCTCAAGGGTATTAATACTTTACTGTTTTCTGTTTGTATCTCTACTGTAGTTTTATCAATATTGGATACTACACCATTGATTCCATCTACTGTTATTCTGTCACCTATTACTATATGATTAGTCGCATAAAATGATGCTACATAGTTAGCCACTACATCTTTGGATGCCAGACCATATGCAATTGCAAAAGCGGCTACTATTCCTCCTATAATCAATGATAGATTTTGAGATAGGAAATCTGTATTGATTTCAGCTTGTGATAACGCCAAAATAAATATGTTGACGAAAAGGAAATAAAAAATAAAATTAGATATCAAAGTTGCAGATGATATACCTAGGGACTTCATTGCAGTCTCTAGCAATTTTCTCATAAATTCAGCAAAGAGCAATCCTAAGATAATTATTAGCAATGCTGTAAGTGCTTTAGGGAAGAAATCAAAAATCCCTTTAAATACATCTGAGATAGCAGGCATGTTAAGTGCTTCTGCTGCTGCTACCATAAAAAACAATAATAAAAAATAGTAAATCGCTTTAGAAAAAACATTACTCAATTTGATGTCAGCATTTGCTTTGCTGATCATGTCTATTTCGTTTAGCTTATCACCAAGCTTATCTACTTGAAGTTTTTCAAGAGTTTTCTTAAGTCCTCTAGCTACCAGCTTAGAGATAAAATATCCAACTACGAATATAAATATGGCAGTAAGGATATTTGGAACCATTGCGATTATATTACGCAGCATGTCTGTCATTATCGATTGAATATCTGGCATGGCTAAAAAGTGGTTTTATAGGTTTGTGTTACTTCTCTTTTATGGCAATACTAACTTGGAGTATTGGGATACTTAGGTCGGCGTATAGATGTTTTACTATCATCTCCACCAGCCATATTTACAAACAGTCCTAGTACTTTAGGGATAAAGTGATCTAACATATTACCCATAAAAGTAAATGCACTAATACTACTTGTGATACCAGACTTGATTCGACTAGATTTAAATTGGACCTTGTCCATTTGCTCTTTTTGCAATTCCTTGAAATTATTCATACCCATTATTTTTTCTTTTTAAAAATGATCGTCTTTTTTAAAAAATTGTATTCACAAGTGGAGAGATGGGGACCTCTTCTAAATGGCGTCTTGGTATATATTACTGTACTGTTTAACAAATTTTTCTTTAGCTCTCTTTATTTTCATTTTGACAGCACTCTCAGATTTTGAAAGTACTTCTCCTATATCTCTGATGGACATATCATCTTGATATTTCATCAGAAGTATAGCTTTATCTTCTGTAGGGATTACATCTAGTACTTCTTTTAGTCTTACGATGTTAGTCTCCAATAGTCGTTTATCGTCAATTGTATCTGGTATTTCTTGTAGCTCACCTACATCATCTACTGATACACTTTTCATTTTCTTACCCTTCCTAATATTATCTATGCAGTAGTTGTATGTAATAGAGTACAGCCATGTTGAAAATTTAGCTTTCTTGTTGAATTTTGATAGATTCAACAGTACTTTGATAAAAATCTCTTGCATGGCATCTTCGGCTTTGGCCTGATCTCTTAGTAGGGAGTTACATTTAATGAACACCTTTTTAGAGTATCTATCATACAAAATATCGAATAATTGCGGACTTTGAGATGCGATATACATATCTACAATCTCGTCATCGCTCTTGGAGCTCGATATACTTCCAGATATTACTGGGTTTAATAGGTTAATTAACAAAATAGTTATAGTTGTAAACACATATAATCATGTTACATGTATTGTGACGCAAAACTTTTAGAAAGTTACTTGTTTTTGAAATGTTTTTCATCATTTTCTAAAAGGTTAGAGAATATAGGTGTTGTCAAAAGTGAAGTATTTGCGACAATAACCCTAGTTTAATGGGCAAATTACTTGTCGAATACTTAAAATTTCATTTCGACTATTGCTTTTTCAACCTTTCCTCCCAATTGCGGTGATATTTTAGATAGTTTGACTTTTCCACCCGTAGTATGGTTTAAGTCTGTTTTTATTCTATTGATTATGTTGAAAACGACCGTTTCTAGTAGTTTCTGCGTGTTTTGCATTTCATCTTTACATATTGCATAGAGTTGCTCGTAGTTGACCGTGTCAGCTATGTTGTCATCCATACTATCGAAGGACTTCACTTCGACTTCGCAGTCGATTAGAAAGGTATTGCCTGCTCTTCGCTCTACTTCGTAATAGCCGTGATAAGCAAAGAATTCAGCATTTTCTATTGATACTGTTGTTTTCATATAATTTGCACAAAATTTAAACTAGGGTCAAAGGTAGTATATCATAACTATGATTACTTGAATTGAGCATATTTTTTATGTCAAACCGCTAGCACTAATTAGGATGCAAAGTCTTTAGGAGTGGTGATTCCAAGCTTTTTGTTAGTATTCTGTAGCTATCACTTGTGCATTGAAGCCTTGTTCTAAAAGATACGTTGCATATTGGTCTGTGTATCCGTGAGTTACATAGATATGATCAGCGCCTGTGTCTTTGACAGCCATATTGAGTCCTTTCCAGTCGGCATGATCTGACAATACAAAGCCACGGTCTGTAGGCATACCCATTTCTCTCATACCCACCCAACCACTAGCTCGAGCTGCTGAATAGTCTTTAAATTTCCGTATCCAAGGCGACCTGAACGCTGACGGAGGGGCTATTATCAAACTACCCTTGAATCTGTTGAAGTGCATACTATTATCAACCTTCGTAGTTTTTGCGAGTTTAACTCCTTGCTTACGAAGCACTTTGTTAGTGTATTCTACTGCACCATGTGTGAGGACTTCACCTATACTATGATCTATGAGATTTATGATTCGCTGAGCTTTTCCTAGGGCATATGAGCCTATGATACTCACTTTTCCTTCAGAAGCATTGGCTTGCCACCAGTCATTCATTTGTGATATAACCTCTTCTTGTGGTGCCCAATCAAAAGCAGGAAGTCCAAAAGTAGATTCAGTAATGAAATGGTCGCACTTTACAGATTCGAATGGTTCGCTGACTCCATCATTGGTTACTTTGTAATCTCCAGAAGCGACCCATACTTCACCTTTGTATTCAGCTCTTATCTGAGCCGAACCAATAATATGACCAGCTGGATGAAAACTAAATTTCACACCATTAATATCAATTTGCTTACCATAGTCAATGCTTTCAATTTTAGCTTCATTTCCTAGGCGATAGCTGATTACAGGCTCGGCATTAGTTGTGCATAAGTAATACTTGTTACCCCATCGAGCATGATCGGAGTGACCATGTGTGATCAATGCTTTATCTACGGGTTTCCATGGATCTATATAGATATCCGCCCTTTCACAATATATTCCGTTAGCGTTAAATGTGATAAGAGGCATAGGTTATAGCTGAGTTGTTAGGAAATTTAATAGAAACTACTTACGAAATCTACGATCTATGCCATCTGGATAGATGTAATAAATTGACCTAGGGCTAATCAATACGTTTTTGATGTTTTCCTTCACTTCTAAAGGGATAATACTTTCTTCTAAGAGTCTAATGGTATATACTTTGATTCTGTTGTCTTGATAGACATAAACGTTCTTACCATCTGTCTGAAAATTTTGGATGTCTTGAAGTGGTAATACTTTGAGATATTGGCCTAGATTATCAAAAATGACAATTCCGTATTGATCATCAAATAGGAATACTCGATTGTCTCTTTCTACAATTTTTGTAGGTTCTAGATCTTCTAGTCTGTAGTCATTTAGATTATTGGTACTCAGTTTTATTTTTCCTGCATCATTGATTTTGAGGACTTGATTTTTTGCTGGATCGTATAGCCATATATTGCCGTCATTAGATGATGCTATCGTAGAAATGTCATTATATCCCCAGTCCTGGAGATTGGCTTTTCGGATCAAAGCCAAAGTATTATCTAGGTAGCTGATGATCCCATAATCTCTATGATAGACTAAGACCTTTAGTGGATTATTGACATCTACGTGTTGTATCTTTCCCAAGGTATTATCCGCGTATTTGTAGAGCACCTCTAGGTCTTGATTGTATCTCGTTAGTGTATTTTTGCGGTCTACAATATGGAGTTGATCTAGATTGTCGAGATATACATTTTTCAGATCTATGTTGATGTCATGAGTGTTAGATACTGGTGCAGGTGCTAATGTCTCCTGGGTGGCTCCACAAGAAAGTAGACTGAAAGCAATCATTACAATCATAATTCTACTTACCATATATTTTTTGATTTTCGGTTTCAAAAAACTCAATACTTAACTTACCCTTCTCCATTTTTCCATAAGAGTAATGATGAAGCCAATCGCCTATATTAATATACTCTCCACCATTGGATAGTTGGTGTTGGATGGGAAGGTGTCTATGCCCCATGATATAATAGTCAATATCACTATGAGTCTTTACATGCTCCTGTGCGTATTGAAGTGTCCATTCTTTTTCAACATTAAAATTCATTTCTTCTTCGCTAGTCATAGCTCTACTGGAATGGCTAAATTGTTTCATAATCCATAATCCAGTATTAGGGTGTATGCGAGCATAGAACCACTTGCACATACCGTTGTCAAATATTTTTTTGATCACCTTGTAGCCATAGTCTCCAGGACCTAATCCATCACCATGCGCCATGAATACTTTCTTTCCTTGGATTGTTTTAATAACGGGCTCACGGTAAATTGGAATTCCAAATTCATCTTCCATGTATCGAAACATCCACATGTCATGATTGCCAGTAAAATAGTACATAGGAATGCCTGAATCCCTCAGCTCTCGGATTTTTCCAAATAGTCGAGAGAAACCTTTAGGAATTACACTGCCGTATTCAAACCAATAATCGAATACATCGCCTAGAAGATAGATTTCTTCTGCATTGTCAGAGATCTGATCCATCCATTTCACTATCTTCTGTTCTCTGGTGATACTATCATCCGCAGCAGCTACACCTAGGTGAAAATCAGAAGCGAAATATGTTTGTTTGGCCATATACTTAATCTACAAATCTACTATCTACTTCCATTACGTTTTTGCACTCAGGGCAAGTACGCTTTTCTACAGATGCATAATATTCTTTGAATCTTGGTTGGAAATCTTTTTCGACATTAGTCAATTGGAAGTATGTATCATGAAGTTTTTTATTGCAGTTGTCACAGAACCACATCAATCCATCTTTCATACTCGCATCACGCTTGAGCTCTATTACTAAGCCGATAGATTTGTCGGATCTTATTGGTGAGTGAGGTACTTTGGCAGGAAGCAAAAACATTTCTCCTTCTTTGATGGGTACATCTACAGGTTTACCATCTACTTGTATACGTACTATTATGTCACCTTCGAGTTGATAAAAAAGTTCTTCAGTCTCATTATAGTGATAATCTTTACGTGCATTAGGGCCTGCTACGATCATGACGATATAGTCACCAGCATCTTTGTATAGGTTTCTATTTCCTACAGGTGGTTTGAGGTCATCTCTGTTCTCATCGATCCATTTTTGTAGGTTGAATGGCTTAGGTATAGTCATGATCTTTATTTGTTAGTTTGAGTGATGGCTAAGATAACAATAATATTTTCTACAACTCGACTTAATAGCCGATACCTTGCTGTAATATTACATATGTTCTTTTACATATTCATTTATCTTATGAAGTATCGGTATCAGTTCTACAGTGGTAGGATCTTCTGTCTTTTTAGCAATATCATACAGGATTTTATTTTGTAGACGACCTTGCTTCATTGCGATATGATAAGGGACATCAGCCCTGAAGGTTACTAGACTATATTTACTGTAATACTCAAGTTCAGCTTCGAGTCTTAATTCGATTAGTCGCTTCACGTTAAATACTGGATCCGCTGTTGCATCACGCATTTCGTAGAAGTTATCTTCTGCTAGATCGGCAATGGCATCAGCATCTATTTTACGCTGCTCTTGGTAGGCAGGGAGTATTTTGTCCCAGTCATGATTGTGCTCTAGGATCAATTGATCAAGGACTACACAGTCTTCCAAAGCACAGTTCATTCCTTGGCCGTAGAAGGGAACTATAGCGTGGGCACTATCACCTAATAATACAGTGCGGTTATACGCCCAAGGGTAACATTTAATCGTGCCTAAGGATGCCGTTGGGTTGGCATGAAATTGCTCTAATAGGTCAGGAATATGAATCGTTGCATCCGCAAAATTTTCTTGCATAAACTCTGTGATCAATTCGTCAGTAACTAGTCGATCCATTCCTACTGGTCCTTCAAAAGGTGTAAACATGGTAAGGGTAAAACTTCCATCTAGATTGGGCAGTGCTATCATCATATGCCCATTTCTTGGCCAGATATGTAATGCATGCTTTTCTATCTTCCAACCTCCTTCGGTGGTAGGTGGTATATGTAATTCTTTATAACCGGTACTCAACCATTTTTGTTGAAAATCAAATCGCAATCGACTGCTTTGAGCTTGTAATGTTCGTCTTACTGCGGAGCCAGCGCCATCTGATCCAAAGATGACATCGTATGTCTTAGTCTTTTCTTCTCCGTTAATAATTACAGTAAGCGTTGAGGCTTTGATATCTACAGAGCGTACATTAGCTTCAAATAACAGATTAATATTGTCGCTTTGCTCGGCCTTATCGAGTAGGGTCATATTTAGCCCTCCTCGTGAGACACTATTGATATATTGTCCAGGCCTGCCACTGTATGAGTACATTGCATTTTCTCCGTCTGATGGATGGATCATTCGACCATGCATAGGTATAATTTCTTCCGATACTTTCGCTTTTAGTCCGATCATATCGAGTGCATTGAGGCCTCTATCTGATAGCGCTAAATTAATAGATCTACCAGCTGAGATATCGGTCTTTCTCAGGTCTGGGCGTCGTTCATAGAGATCCACTTGATACCCATACTCAGCCAATCTGATAGCCATCAAAGTACCACAAAGACCTGCTCCTGCTATTGCTATATTTCCTCTTTTCATATAAAATTAATATGATTATTAAGTATTTTTTTCATAAGAACCAAGTGGGTTATCATATTCATTGACCAATAGGTTTCACGAATAGAATTGCACAAAATTAATATGATTGTTAAGTATTATTTTCATAAGAACCAAGTGGGTTATCATATTCATTTACTAATAGATTTCACGAATAGAATTGCACAAAATTAATATGATTGTTAAGTATCTTTTTCATAAGAATCAAGTGGGTTATCATATTCATTGACTAATAGATTTCACGAATAGAATTGCACAAAATTAATATGGTTATTAAATATTTTTTTCATAAGAATCATATGAATTATCATATTATTCACGAAAAAGCATATGGTTAATAAAACAGGTGAAACTTAATGTTGAATATAGATCACATACTTTTCGGCGTAATACTCTTCATCAAATATATCTTTGATAGGGTATACTTCTGAGGATACTTTGTTGGTGGTTTGAGCAATTTCCTCAACTACATTTCCACCTTTTAATGCTATGATTCCATTTGGAAACGAATTCTTATGTTTGTTATGAATTAGTTTATGTGTCCAGTTAACAAGCTTTTCTACTAGGGCTACTGCTCTGGTGATTACGAAGTCATATTGTTCTTTATGCTCTTCTGCTCTTACATGCACACCTTTGGCGTTGGTGAGACCAATTGCTTCAGCCACTTCATTGACTACCCGTATTTTTTTACGTGTACCATCGATCAATGTAAACTGTACATCTGGAAACATGATTGCCATCGGAATACCTGGAAAACCACCGCCACAGCCTAAATCTAGTACTTTGGTTCCTTCTTTGAACTGCATCACCTTAGCTATTGCTAGAGAGTGTAATACATGATGTAGGTATATATTGTCTATATCCTTACGCGAAATCACGTTTATTTTGTCATTCCACTCCTTGTATAGGTCGCCTAGTTGCGCAAACTGTGATTTCTGATGCTCTGTCAGGTCAGGAAAATATTTAAGTATTAACTCCAAGAATTCTGTTTTTTTATAAATGTAAAAGGAATCATGATAACATAGTATAAAGCTAAGGCAAAATCATATACAGGATATAATAACCATAGATCCATGCTATGTAGTTTCTTACAAATAGGATATTGGATGATTATCATCAAAAGCCAATAGATCATTAATGCGATTACCCAATAACTATGCTGCGAAAATAATAGAATGATAGCTGATATGTACAATCCTATATGAGTAATGGATGATAAACCAAGTAATACTTTATCTATCCATCTATACCGATGCGAACTAGATACGTGACGTGTCTTTTGGCGTATGAATGAAGTAAATGTTTCTTTGCCTGGACTGTAAACAAAAGCATTTGGATCTATACATATTGTGGTATTGCTAGCATTGGCGGCATAGTTGACCAAGAGATCATCGTCTCCAGAGGCAATATCTGTATGAGAGGTAAAGCCATCTGATTTTTCAAATATACTACGATGATACATCAAGTTTCGCCCAACGCCCATATACGGTTGTCCAGCTAGAGAGAAGGATAAATATTGTAACGCAGTATAATAGGTTTCAAACCGCGCAAACTTACCCACAATTGTTTTGGACTTATGTAAAGGTGCGTAGCCTAAGACTATATCATGGTCTGTAGTATAGCTGGCCATAGTAGTAGCCCATTCGTTAGGAGCTAGACAGTCGGCATCAGTTAGGAGGAGCCAATCTTTGGTAGCGGATATGATCCCTTTGGTAAGTGCTTGTTTTTTACCATTATGGGCAGTATCATTTTCTATCAAGACGCTTTGGGTGGATCTGTGTTCACGCAGTAAGTCCTTAGTATTGTCTGTAGACATATCATCTACCAGCACGAGTTCTAGGTTTTTGTAAGATTGATTTGTAAGTGATTTCAGAGAGGCAATGACGTTTGACTCTTCGTTGTGATAACATACTATGAGGCTAATGCCACCACTGTCTGTTTTGCCTCTATCTTTGTATGAAGGTACTCTATACAGAGCTAACCTAAGATAGTAGTATAGTGCAAAACACAGCTTAATCGATAAGGAAAAAAGAAATATGAAGAGCAATAATTGCGGCATATGACAATCTGAAAATATCTTTTTGAATAACTATAAATATGCCACTATTGGCCAAACAGGAAGTTAGTTTTGTGAACAGGGTAATTAAAATTGGTTTAACAACGTTAAAAAGTAACAATAAGTCCTATTAAGTCATGCAAGATACATGTTTTATACAGTAGTATTTATTAATTTTGCAAGGAGTCAACACATTAAATAACAATAATTAATATATATTATTTTGTTTAATGTGACTTTTATAAGTATAATATAGAATACCATGAAAAAGTTAGAAAGAATGCAATCCTCACTATTTGTTTTATTGCTATGCATTATTGCGAGTGTTACGACCACTGCACAGATAGTAGTAGGACAAGATACTCTTGTAGGTAATGAATGGATTGACTTTGATCAGTCCTACTATAAAATGATGCTAGCTGAAGATGGTGTGTACCGAGTAAGCTATGAAGAATTGCAAGCGGCAGGCGTACCTGTTCAATCTCTGACTGGAGCTGAGCTGCAAGTATATTATTTTGGACAAGAGCAGGCAATTAGTGTAAGTACAGATGGAACCTTTTCTGCAGGAGACTACATAGAGTTTGTGGGCGTGAAAAATCGTGGAGAATTGGATAAGCATTTATATCGCAATGAGTCAGATCAATTGAATCCAAGGTATAGTTTGTATAGTGATACTTCATCATACTATCTAACTTGGGATCAAGGAGCGGAAGGTAAAAGATTTCAAGAGCAAACAGTAGATCTTTCTGGAAATTCACTTGACCCAGAGCCTTACTATATGCATGAAGATGTGGTAGTGTTTTCTGATCGAGTTAATAAGCCATCAGAAGCTCAAGATGTAAGATTTTCTCAATATATGCCAGGAGAAGGTTATTGTGGAGATTTGAAATCGACAAATACATATAATCACAGCATAAGTAATAAATATGAAGGTGGACTTGCTCCAACATTAGCAGTAAGACTATCTGGTAATAATTTATTACACAAGATTGATGTGAGTGTTAATAGCGAACTAAAGCTTACTGAAGATTTTGATAGAAATGAAACAAAGCAGTTAAATATTACACTTGAGAATAGTGAAGTGACGAATGGCAATGCATCGATACAAATTAAAAGTTATCAATCATCTGCAGATAAAAATACAATAGCAACTAGTGTACTAAGATATCCAAGAGAATTCGATTTTGAAAACAAGACGGATTATAAATTTACGCTGCCTGCATCTAATGATGTTAGATATTTGGAAATTAAGAATTTCGATATGAGTTCGAATGAGGTGCAGATATTTGATTTGACTAACGGAATAAGCTACACACCTATAATTGAAAATGAAATTGTAAAATTGATCTTGCCTGCATCCAATGAAGAAGGTGTATATAAAATATGCAATACTTCATCGATTAAATCTGTAACATCAATTGCAGAATCTACTATGGTCGATTACAGTCAAATGAGTGGAGTCGAATTTATTATTTATACATCCAAGCAATTTGATAAGCTGAGTAATGATGGCATAAATTATCTAAGAGCTTATGCTGATCATAGAGCATCTCAGAATGGAGGTTCGTATGTGCCTGCGATAGTATTTGTAGAAAATTTGTATGATCAATTTGGGTATGGTGTATCACGACATCCATTAGCATTAAAGAATCATGCAAGGTGGGTAGAAACCAATTGGGTTGATGCAAAGTATAATTTTCTATTAGGTAAAGGTTTAGAGTATGCTTCTAGCAGAACCCCAGAACAATTAAATGAAGTTGATCCACTAAAGCTAAAGACAGTATTACCTACGTTTGGTCTACCTGGTTCTGATAATTTATTGATGGCTAGAAAGAATATATCTCAACCAAGAATTCCTACAGGAAGAGTTTCTGCATCTAGTACAGATGATATTAAAACGTATTATGACAAAGTAACGGTTAGGGAGAATCCAAGTAACTACCCTAGTACAATAGAAGGAAGATTGTGGACTAAAAAAATTATTCACTTAGCCGGAGGTGATCAAAGTATACTAGAGTTAATTGAGTCTAGTCTTGACAACATGGGTAATATACTTGTACAAAATAAGTTTGGGGCAGAGATTACTACTTTTAGTAAACAGAGCTCGGACAATATAAGTAGTGCATTATCCACTCAGATTTTGAATGCAGTAAATGAAGGTAGCGCTTTGTTATCATTCTTTGGACATTCATCTGCCGGTACGTTTGATTTTAGTATTGAGGAAGCTTCGCAGTATAATAATGAAGGGAAGTTGCCTGTGTTGCTTTCAATGGGCTGCTATTCTGGAAATATTTTTACACCAAACAAAGCATTAAGTGAGAACTTTGTGTTGGAACCAGAAGTTGGTTGTATAGCTTTTATGGCATCTTCAGGTTCCGCCTATATTACTCCGCAAGGAGATTTGGGTGAGAGATTTTATCAAAGCCTAGGAACAGATAAATACTATCATGCAACTGTAGGAGAAATTGTCCATCACTTATTAGAGCTAAATAGCGGTTTAGAGAACACATTTGTATCACTTAGTACTTTGAATGAGCAGTTTACATTACATGGAGATCCTGCAGTAAGACTTAATTCTTATAATGGTCCAGATTATTCAATAGACTATAGTTCTGTACGAACTAATCCAAGCATAGTCGGTCCAGAAAACACAGAAATAGAATTATACTATGATGTTGTAAATTTAGGAGAAAACACATCTGACTCCATTAACGTAAGAGCAATTCAGATGCTGCCTGATGGTAGTGCAATGGATACTTTTTATCGTAGAATAAAAGGACCAGGTCACGTATATACAGATACCTTTTTTATTAAAAATCCAGGATTACATGGAATAGGTGAAAACTGTATTTCTATAGAAGTTAATTATGATAATTTAGTTGTGGAGAGTCCTTCACCAGACGCGTCTAATAATAATGTGCTTGGTCAAGTTGAAGGAGAAGATAATTTTTGCTTTTTCGTTTTAGATAACTCTGCTAGTCCAATTTTTCCTGAAGAGTTTGCTATAGTAAATGGAGAACAGCCCAAATTAATAGCTTCTACCAGTAATATTTTGGCAGAGGATAGGACCTATATTATGGAGTTAGATACGTCTGCTCTTTTTAATTCAAATTCAAAAGAAACGAATGTTATAAATGAAGGTGGTGGATCATTGGTGTGGCAACCTAACTTAGAATTTATACCAGGAGAAGTGTATTACTGGAGAGTTAGTCCTGATAGTACAGATGTTAATATTGGGTTTCAATGGAGAGAAAGTTCTTTTGTCTACCTTCCAAATAGCTCAGACGGATGGAATCAAAGTCATTATTATCAATTCTTAAAAAACGATCTTACTGGGATTGAATTTGATAATAGAAAACTTGATTTTATTGATGAAGCGGTTGGAATCAATACTAATCTACATATTCCTCAATTTGATATAAATGGTGGAGAAATCAGATGGCCAAGATGGAATCAACAAACATTTAAAATAGGGTTTATGAGAACCTGGGATTATCCTGGAAAAAGTGCTGTAGTTGTGGGTTATAGAGATGATAGGATCGCAGAGTTTGAGCGAAACCAATCTCCAGGACTTCATGGCAGTTGGTATAGTGGCGGTACAAGTAGACTGTATATATATCCGATGGATACGAGGCAAAATAGAATAGATCTAGTTAACATGTTGGAAGAGGTAATACAGCCAGGACATCATGTTTTGATACATACTATAATTAATGATTTGGACGCGGATTTACATACAGAGGAATGGGCATTAGATTCATTGGATAATAATGGCAAGAATTTCTTTAATGTAATGGAGAATCAAGGTGCAACAGATGTTAGAAAACTCGAAGAGTTAGGAACTGTATTTTGGGGTGGGGTCTATACGAAAGATGAAGAATGGAAAGATGAAAATATTGGGGCTACAATATTGGATGAAGTAGCATTGTCTGCAGAATTTCAAAGAAACTATATCGAAGGAGATTTCAATACACCAGATATAGGTCCAGCTCTTTCGTGGAATAAAATGATCTGGAGTGTGGAAGATCAAATGTCAGACGATACTTATATGGTATATATAAAAGGTGTGAAACTCAATGGCGAGATGGATACCTTATTCACTGTAATAAGTGAAAATGAAGTTGATCTTTCAGGAGTAGATGCGACAGTGTATCCTTATTTAAGGTTAGATATGTATACGTATGATAAAGTAAATCGTACACCAGTAAATGTGAAGTTTTGGAGAGTCCTATATGAGTCAGCTCCAGAAGCAATTTTGAATAAAGACGATGCTTTTGTATTTAATTCGGATACATTGGAGCAAGGTCAACTTATGGAGTTTGCAATCAAAGCAGAGAATATAAGTGGTAGTGATATGGATAGTTTGTTAGTGAAATATACAATCACTAACGAGGCAAATGAATCTATAATTAGATATGATCGTCATGCACCCTTGAAGTCAAATGAAGTTCAGCAATTGAATTTTTCTTATGATACAAAATCACTTACTGGAGATCAACAGTTTAATTTTGAAATTAATCCAGATGGGGATCAACAAGAGAAGTTCTTGTTTAATAACTTTGGAGTAGCAGATTTCCATGTTCGTGCCGATGTACGAGAACCAGTTTTAGATGTAAGCTTTGATGGATTGCATATTATTAACGGAGATATAGTTGCTGCGAATCCATATATTTTAATTGATGTTCGTGATGAGAATGAGTATTTGCTTCTAGATGATCCAGAAAAAATACTTGTAGCATTAATCGATCCCAATAATAATAGGATAGACTATAATATTTCTAGCTCTGAATTATCTTTTGAGCCTGCAACCGATGCTAATAATAATCAAGCAAGAATATCATTGGAGCCGATTTTGACTCTTGATGGAGACTATACTCTAATAGTGCAAGCCACAGATGTTAGTGGTAATTTTAGTGGAGTGAATGCTTACGAAGTTACTTTTCGAGTTGTGTTGCAAGAGAGTGTTTCAAATGTGTTGAATTACCCTAATCCATTCTCTAGTCAAACGCAATTTATATTTACTCTTACAGGAAGTGAGGTGCCAGACGATATTAGTATTAGTATTCTGACTGTTAGTGGTAAAGTGGTAAAAGAGATTTCTAGAGAAGAGTTGGGACCACTAAGAATAGGTTTGAACAGAACTGATTATAAGTGGAATGGAACAGATGAATATGGTGAAAAGTTAGCAAACGGAGTGTATTTATATAAAGTAAACCTACCAGCTGATATGGAGAGATATGAAAACAGATCTGCGGACAAATTCTTTACTAAAGGATTTGGAAAAATGGTGATTATGAGATAATTAATATTTTACGAAAAAGTTTAAGCCCTTTGATATATGTATATCAAAGGGCTTTTTTATTTTCGAAATATTGATTTTATGTCATCGTAAAGATCATATTGCTTCGAACCAAATGGACTGAACATTATAAATATTGCTATGGGAATCAGATGGATAGAGAAATCAGGACCTACCGTTAATGCAATTCCTAAATGAAATAGTACTAAGGCAAGACCCCATATTCTATGAAGCTTAATTCTGAATAGAATAAAAATCGATAAAAACTCAACTAGGTACCCACTTATATGTAAGATAGGTATCCAATACCCTTGGTGGTCTACTAGTAATGATTGGAAGAAGTATTCATTACCTGAAAAATATGATGTCTTTGTACTTTGTAGAGTAAGGCCTGTAGGTGAAAGTGCAGAGGTGACACCCCATTTCAATTGCTTAACGATGCCTAATAATTTGTAGAAACCAGAAATGGAATATATGCTAAGTATAATAGTCTGGATACCAAAGATAACTTTTAATAAATCAACTTTATAAGTTTTAGAATTTTCGTTTGGTAAGATTATCAGTAGCAATGAAGTAGTAACTAGTAAATGTAAATAATGGTCGACGGATCCAAAAGATGAAACTAAGGAGAGAAACTGAAAAAGAGATAAAGAAACTAGCACTCTTACCAGTCTACTTTTACGCCAAAAAATCATGCCTATTATACTGCTGCCTATGAGAAGTATATATATTAATCTAATAGCAGTTTTCCAATCGAAGTATCTTATCCATAAGCTGCCCCATTGCGGTATAAAATATTGTTCTGAAGAGACAATTTCTGACCATGATGGAAATTGGGAATTAAAAGTTATTGATTGGAAGGCAATAAGAAAAACAAATAGATAGAAAAGGGATATTAAAGTAGAACCCTTAGAGTAATGCGTTTCATTATTAAAAATACTACCCCCTTGATATACAGGTTTATTCCATACAATATCAATTAGATTTTTCATTTTATCTGTTTTAATATTTCTATTTGATATGACTTAGTGCTAAATGTTTCTATGTAATCTCCTGATATTCTTACAAGATCAACCTTGCCTTCAATGTTTTCAATTATAAAATGTGAGGAATCTAATTTTACTTCTTTGTTCTGACGATATTCTTCTCCTATTTTATTCAACCAAGCAAAGAAATACTTTCTTTCAATTGCGTTAAGGTGGTCATTTTTATACATTAAGAAGTACGCCTCTCCGCAAGAATCTGTTATTTGTAAGTCAAAGTTGGAATAGTCATAAGGGATAAATGTATAAAGGTTAAATAGTGCAAATGGTATTATTTCCTTTTGGTTACCTAGATATTTTGGATAGAATGCTAGGAAAAAATAGAGGCATATGAAAGCTGAAACTCCATACTGAACTACTTTGCTGCCTAGATGTGATTTATCCATGATGTAAATATATAATCTTCAAGAGCTTAATTTAAGTTTTTAACCAATAGCTCCTTATTCTAACTTACATCTAACTCTCTTTTATTACCTTCACCCTCCAACACAGTAACTATAACTTATGGCAGAAAAGAAGCTATTCCTCCTTGATGGACACGCATTAGTATACAGAGCACATTTCGCATTTATTAATCGTCCTTTAATTAATTCTAAGGGCATTAATACATCGGCTATAACAGGGTTTGTAAGATCTCTATGGGATATATTAGTCAATCAGAAACCTACTCATATCGCTGTTTCATTTGACCCTAAAGGTGGTACGTTTCGTCACGAACAGTACCCTGAGTACAAGGCGAATAGAGAAGCGCAGCCAGAGGATATCGCCATTGCAATACCTATTATACAAGAAATTCTCAAAGGGTTTAAAATACCTGTGGTGGTAGTGCAAAATTATGAAGCGGATGATGTTATAGGTACTTTGAGTAAGCAGGCAGAGGCGGAAGGATTTGACGTCTATATGGTGACTCCTGATAAAGATTATGCTCAGTTAGTGTCAGATAAGATATATATGTATAAGCCCTCTCGAATGGGTAATGGTATCGAGATACTTGGGGAGAAAGAAATTTTGGAGAAGTGGGATATACAACGTGTAGATCAGGTGATAGATGTACTGGGTTTACAAGGTGATAAGGTAGATAATATCCCAGGTGTGCCAGGCATAGGACCAAAGACTGCAGTAAAGTTGTTAAAACTTTATAATGATGTAGAAGGCATTTTAGCTAATACCCATGAACTTAAGGGTAAGCAAAAAGAGAATCTTGAGAACTTTGCAGAGCAAGCAAGACTATCTAAAGACTTAGCTACAATTAAGTTAGATGTACCGATTCAATTTGATGCTGACGTATATATATTAGAAGAGTTTGACAAGCCAAAACTTGAAGAATTATTTAAGGAGTTGGAATTTAGGTCGTTAGCGATACAAATACTAGGACAAGCAAAACAAGAAGCGAAGGCTGGAGAGCAACAGGATCTCTTTTCAGGATTTTCGGCTAACACCTCCAAGCAAAAGGCCAAAGCGACTAAGACATATGCTGTAGTTGAGAAGAATATAGATAATACAGAACATGAATACATATTAGTAGATACGGCAGAAAAACGCGCAGCATTGATTAAAGACCTTCTCAAGCAGAAAGTAATCGCGTACGATACTGAAACTACAGGAATCGATGCGCATCAGGCAGAGTTAGTAGGTCTATCATTTTCATGGGAATCAGGTAAGGCTTACTATGTACCTACACCAGAGGATCAAGATGAAGCTAAAGCAATCGCAGCTGAATTTGCTGAAGTATTAGGTAGTCCAGAAATAGAAAAGGTTGGACAAAATATCAAATACGATAATACGATGCTTAGGTGGTATGGTGTGGAAGTAGCAGGACCGATGTTTGATACTATGATCGCTCATTATCTCTGCGAACCTGATCTTAGACATAAGCTAGACTATTTGACGGAAGCGTATCTTGAGTATAAGATGGTGCCAATAGAACAGCTCATTGGAAAGCGTGGTAAAAATCAACTGACCATGCGAGATGTACCTGTAGAGAAGACCGTGGAGTACGCAGGCGAAGATGCAGATCTTACTTTACAATTAGTGCCAATATTAACAGATCTGCTCAAAGAAAATGAGAGTGAAGAAGTTTACCGTACAATAGAAGAACCGCTCATTACAGTACTGGCAGAACTAGAGTATAATGGTGTTCGTATCAATTCTCAATTTTTAAAAGATTACTCAGTAGATCTTGGAGAGCGTATACATGACGTCAAATTGGAAATCTATAAACAAGCTGGTAGCGAATTCAATATTGGTTCACCGAGGCAGGTAGGTGAGATACTTTTCGATAGATTGAAAGTGCCTTATAGGTGGCGTAAAACTAGTTCTGGTCAATACTCCACCGATGTAGAGAAGCTTAACGAATTAGCTCCAAAACATGATATCATTCAGCATATACTCAAGTATAGAAAACTAAGTAAGCTTAAGTCCACATATGTGGATGCTTTACCTCTGTTGGTCAATCCACGTACAGGAAGAATACATAGTAATTTTAATCAAGCAAGAGCCGCAACAGGACGACTGAGTTCGGACAACCCCAACCTTCAGAATATTCCTATTAGGGATGAAGCAGGTAGAGAGATACGTAAGGCTTTTGAGCCAAGAGATAAAGATCATATATTATTAGCTGCCGATTATAGTCAGATTGAGTTGAGATTGATCGCTGAGATCAGTCAAGATGAAGCGATGATGGAAGCTTTTATTGCAGGTAATGATTTCCACAGAGCTACTGCAGCCAAAGTATATGATACACCCTATGACGAAGTGACTGCAGATCAAAGGCGTAATGCCAAGACGGTCAATTTCTCTATTACATACGGTGCTGGAGCCACTAATCTTTCACGCCAATTGGATATTAGTAGAGTTGAAGCTAAAGAGTTAATTGAAAACTATTTTGAACAGTTTAGTGGATTAAAAAAGTACATGGATGATACTGTTGCATTTGCAAGAGAAAATGGATATGTACAGACTAAACTAGGAAGAAGAAGGTCGCTAAGAGATATAGATTCACGTAATGGAATGCTCAGGGCTAACGCAGAGCGAATGGCGATTAATACTCCGATCCAAGGAACTGCTGCTGATATGATTAAGATCGCAATGGTCAATATTCATAAGGCATTAAAGGAGGGCAACTATAAGACGAAGATGATTATGCAAGTACATGATGAACTTGTGTTCGATGTACATAGATCAGAATTGGAAGAGATCAAAACATTAGTAGAAGATCTAATGAAAAATGCACTTCCAGATTTAAAAGTACCCATCCTTGTAGGTATGGATACTGGAGAAAATTGGTTGGAGGCGCATTAACTATTGACTTTTAAATAAGGGATAGATTGCAATCATCAATCTGTCAATAAAAAAGGATAAACTTCGGTATGAAGTTTATCCTTTTTTATTCCGTCTAATTTAGTCAAAGTATAATGTATTCTTTGTGAATAAGAATCCGTCAGAGAGGAATATCATTAAAATTTATATCTTATAATCTTTTAAAGTTTCTCTTTCAAAAACTGACCTGTAAAAGATTCTTTCACTTTTACGATCCCTTCAGGTGGTCCTTGATACACTAGATTTCCGCCAGCCTTACCACCAGTAGGGCCGAGATCGATTAGATAATCTGCCATTTTGATTACATCCATATTATGCTCTACTACGAGGACCGTATGCCCATGCTCAACTAAGGCATTGAATGCATCCATAAGCTTACGGATATCATGAAAGTGAAGTCCAGTAGTGGGCTCATCGAAAATGAAGAAGATATGTTTGCTATGATTCTCTCTAGTCAAAAATGAAGCTAGTTTTACTCTCTGTGCTTCTCCACCAGAAAGTGTGCTTGATGACTGTCCCATCTTGATATATCCAAGCCCTACGTCGTACAGTGGCTGAATTCGTGATATGATATCTCTTTTCTCTTCGAAAAATTCTAATGCCTCTTCGATACTCAGATTAAGTACGTCATGGATACTCTTACCATTGTATTCTACTTCTATGACATCATCTTTAAATTTCTTGCCATTACATTCGTCGCAGACTAATTTTACATCTGCGAGGAATTGCATCTCTACCGTTATTTCTCCATCACCTTTACAAGTTTCACATCTTCCACCATCCACGTTAAAAGAGAAATGTTTTGGTGTGTATCCACGAATTTTACTCAGCTGTTGACTAGCAAATAATTTTCTGATCGCATCGTAAGCTTTTACATAAGTCACAGGGTTAGATCTCGATGACTTACCTATAGGGCTTTGATTGATCATCTCCACTTGAGTGATATTTTTGATCGCACCTGTGATACTATCATGTTTTCCAGGGGATTTGCTTATCGCTTCGTTAAGTTCTTTTTTGAGGGCAGGATACAAGATATGCTTTACTAAAGATGTTTTTCCAGATCCAGATACTCCACTCACAACAGTAAGTGTGTTGAGTGGAATGGTTACATCTATGTTTTTAAGATTGTGTTGTCTCGCACCTTTGATTTCTATTTTGTTAGACGATGTTCGACGATGAGTAGGTAAAGGCAATTGCTCTTTCCCACTAATGTACAGTGATGTAAGACTTTCTTTTACTCCTTTTTTAAATTCTTTGTAAGGTCCGTCAAATACGATGACTCCACCATGTATACCAGCTCCTGGTCCAACATCGATAATGTAATCGGCATTAGTAATTACCTCTTCTTCGTGTTCTACTACGACTACGGTATTGCCAAGATCACGTAGCTTTTCTAATACCTTTACAAGTTTGTCCGTGTCTTTAGGGTGAAGTCCAATACTCGGCTCATCTAGGATATATAGCGAGTTGGTCAAGTTGCTACCAAGTGTTCGAGTAAGGTTGATACGTTGTGTCTCTCCACCAGAAAGTGTATTAGACATTCGATCCAAAGAGAGATAGGACAAGCCTACATCAATCATCGTTTGTAACCTACTTTGTACTTCAGTAAGTATTCGATCTGCAATAGTAGCATCATGTTTATTGAGCTTCAGTTTGTCAAAAAACACATAGAGTTCGTCTATAGGTATGTTGATAAGTTCAGAGATGTTTTTACCACCCACAATGACATATCGTGCTTCTTTACGTAATCTGCCACCTTTACACTCATTACAATTTGTTCGTCCACGATACCTAGCTAAAAGTACTCTGTTCTGTATTTTATAAGTTTTGGCTTGTAGCTCCGCAAAAAATGTTTCTACACCATCAAAGTATTCATTTCCTTCCCATACCAATTGCCGTTCTGCCTCACTAAGGTCTCTCCAAGGCTTATGAACTGGAAAATCAAATTTATGGGCTGATGTTATGAGTTGATTGAGCCATGCTTTGCCTTTCTCACCACGCCAACAGGCTATGGCTTCGTCATATAACGAGCGACTATCATCGGGTACTACTTTGTCAGGATCTATACCGAGTATACGACCATATCCTTCACATTTAGGACATGCACCATAAGGATTATTATAATTAAACAGCTGATGCGTGGGTTCTTGAAAGAGAATACCATCTAATTCGAACCTACTATTATATGATACACTTTTGCCTCCCATGATTTGGACCACGCAGTCCCCTTCACTCTCTGAAAATGCCGTCAACACAGAATCTGCAATTCTTTTTTTATTCTCTTCTTCGTCAGATACCGCAAATCTATCTATCAGTATGTGAATGGGTTCTTTCAGTTTAGTAACAGATTTACTGAGGTTCTTATCCTTACTTTCTAACTTATCTTCTATATCTATCAGTTCGTCGTTGATGTATAATCTGTTAAATCCTTTCTGCATCAGTAAATACAGCTCTTGGTGGAGTGTACGCTCATACTTCTTTTGGATAGGTATCATCAGCACGATTTTGGTCCCTTTCTTTTGCTTTTGGATATACTCTACTACATCAGATACTTCATGTTTGCGTACCAGATCGCCAGATATAGGGGAGTATGTCTTTCCGATACGAGCATATAACAGTCTCATGAAGTCATAAATCTCCGTAAGCGAACCTACGGTAGATCTAGCATTGCTAGTCGTCACCTTCTGTTCTATGGCAATCGCAGGGCAAATTCCTTTGATGAAGTCAACTTCAGGCTTTTTCATTCTATTAAGAAACTGACGAGCATAGGAAGATAAGCTTTCTACATACCTACGCTGACCTTCAGCATAGAGCGTATCCATGATAAGTGACGACTTTCCAGATCCTGAAAGTCCTGTTACTACTATAAGCTTCTTCTTAGGTAGGAGGACTTCTACATTTTTTAAATTATTCGATCTAGCACCTTTGATATGTATATATTCTCTAAGTGACTGATATTCAGACTTAGATTTCTTTGGAGCAGATTTAGATTTGGTCGCCATATATTATGCAATGTATCGTTGAAGTAGAATCAATCACGCAAGATCAAACTTATTTTTCTAAATAGTGAAGATGTCTTGATAAATACTAATTTGTCGTGATCTTAAAGTGTTAATTATTAGTCAGTATCAAGCCTGTAGTACTTATTAACAGAGATAGAATTAAAGAGTTTTGTTAGACTTTGACTAGATTAATAATATCGCAAATCTCTAGATGTGTACATAACGAAGTGAAATAATAGAATCTGATTTGATAATCTTACTTTATTACTTCTCAATACAGTCCTTGTCTAAAAACCATTATCTTAGCATCCGATAATTAGCATCTTGTACAATTGGATAATAGAGATAACAGTGTCTCAAACAAAAAGGATATATGACAAAGCCTAAAATAGGAATAACAATAGGAGATATCAATGGTGTAGGACCAGAAGTGATTATCAAAGCACTAAGTAATAAAAGGATCCTAAATCAATGTACCCCTATCATATACGGATCATCCAAAGTGATGGCTTATTATAAAAAAGCTTTAGACGCCCAAGATTTTAACTTCTCTGCGGGTACTACAGCAGAAAATGCGGCTGATAATAAGATAACAGTGATCAACTGTTGGGATGAAGAATCAGAAATTACACAAGGTCAAGCGACTAAAGACGGAGGCAAATATGCATATATCGCTATGGACAAGGCGACTCAAGATTGTTTAGCTGGACATATAGATGCTATAGTTACAGCTCCTATTAATAAGCAGGCTATGCAAATGGCAAACTTCCCTCATGTAGGACATACAGAATACCTTACTGAAGCGACGAAATCGGAAGGTAGTCTTATGATGATGGTAAGTGATGCGCTTAAAGTTGCACTAGTGACTAACCACTTGCCGGTAAGTGAGGTGAGTGAGAACATCAGTAAGAAGGCTATCCTCAAAAAACTGAAGACGCTTAATAAGACTTTGGTAGAAGATTTTGGTGTGGAAAAACCAATTATAGCGATATTAGGTCTCAATCCTCATGCCGGTGACGAAGGAGTTATCGGAAAAGAAGATGAAGATATTATTAAACCAGCAATAGCAGAAGCCAAGAGACAGGGTATCGTAGTTGCTGGACCTTATCCTGCAGATGGATTTTTTGGTTCTTCAAAATTTAGCAAAGTCGATGCGATTTTATCTATGTATCACGATCAAGGACTAGTTGCTTTCAAGGCGTTGAGTTTTGGAACAGGAGTAAACTATACAGGAGGATTACCGATAATAAGAACGTCTCCAGATCATGGAACTGCATACGATATTGTAGGAAAAAATCTGGCTAATCCAGGTTCGATTAGATCCGCGATATACTTAGCAATAGATTCTGTACGACTACGAAGACAATATGCAGAAGACAGAGCGAACCCAGTAAAAAAGGTAGAGCTGAAAGAGAAGAGAGGAAGAAGAAGAGATTAGACTGATTCTTAGAAATAGTAAACATCAAAAGAAAGAAAAGCCAAAATTCTAAACAAGTACTACGGTTACTATTTTGGATTAACTTACTATTAAGACCAGCCAGCGCTATTAATGTGATGTCTGGTCTTTCTGGTTTATTTAAGAACGCCGATGTGTAATTATGCATTGAGCAATTAATAGAAATGCGTATAAAATACTACCTATGTCGAACGACCCTAAAACGAAATACGATCAGGCTTTTGAGAAAGCATTAGGAATGCTTAATCAGCAACAACTCGATGCTGTGCAGCAAACCGAAGATCCTATAATGGTGATGGCTGGTCCAGGTACTGGAAAGACCCAATTGCTAGGTGTGAGAGTTGGGTATATACTTCAAAATACAGATGCGAAGGCTCACAATATTTTATGTCTCACTTTTACTAACGCAGGAGCGGTAGCAATGCGAAGCAGATTATTGACTTTTATTGGGCCTGAAGCATATAATGCACATATCTATACATATCACGCTTTTTGCCATAGTGTCATACAAGATAATATAGAATACTTTGGTGGGTATAGAGAGTTGCAGCTGGTATCTGATATCGAACAAATAGAAATATTAAATCAAATAATTGACGAGCTTCCTAAAGAGAGTTTACTAAAAAGATTTAAAGGAGATCTCTATTACGACCGAAGCAATTTATTGAAGTTGTTCTCTACGATGAAGCAAGAAAACTGGAAGTCAGAAATGGTGGATAAAACCATAGCGGACTACGAAGAAGAGATGCGTGAGGATGAGTCTATGATTTATAAAAACAACAGAAAAGGCAAGTGGGAAAAAGGAGACTTTAAGCAAGCTGCTTTTGATAAATTCATGGAGAAGTATCGTAAAACAAAAGAGGCCGTAGCTTTGCTCGGAAAGTATGATCAGCTCCTGTATGAAAGACAGAGATATGATCAGCAGGATACGATTTTATTTGTGATAGATGCTTTTGAAAAGAATGAAAATTTAAAACTAGACTATCAAGAAAGGTATCAGTACATATTAGTAGATGAATATCAGGATACTAATGGATCACAAAATGATTTAGTCTTTCTGTTATCTGATTATTGGGAGAAGCCGAATTTATTTGTTGTAGGAGATGATGATCAAGCGATATATAGATTTCAAGGTGCTAATATGAGTAGTTTGACGGATTTTATATCCAAGTTTGATCCAGATAGATATGTACTCAAAAACAACTATAGATCGTATCAAGGAATACTAGATAGTGCTTATAAATTGATAAGACACAATACGGACCGTATAGGTAATTTACAAGAAGTGCAAAACGAAGAAGATGATCAGTACAAACTTGTAGAAAGCAGAATAGAGAATAAGGGATTTGGTGCTGATCCTATAGTACACAAATATCAAAACAATACACTCGAACAAGCTGGTCTAGTAAGTAAAATTTCAGAATTGCATGAGCAGGGTGTGGCGTATAAAGATATGGCCGTGATCTATCGTGGACATAAGTCTGCTACAGATCTAGTTAAATACTTTACATTAAAAGATATACCCTTACAGATCAAGCGTAAGGTGAATGTATTAGATCTTCCAGAGGTCAAAAAAATACATAACATCATGCTTTATCTTGCTGGAGAATATAGTAAGCAAGATTCTAGAGAAGATCTATTATTTGAGATATTACATTACAATTATTTTAAGATAACGCCAAGAGATATTGGCTATATAGCTGCGCACTGCTCTAACTATACGGACGTTACAGAAGATGATAGGAAGTGGAGGAAAGTTATTGGTGATGAAGAGCAATTGCAAAAGTTAGTACAGAATCCAGAAAGCATTTTGGCTTTCTCTGTGATGTTGGAAGACTGGATTGGTAGTATTCCTAATATGACACTTCAGCGATTATTTGAGAAGATCATTACGCAGTCAGGGTTGCTCAATGATATTTTGATGGATGAGGATAAGACTTTTCGTTTGCAAGTGTTGAACAAATACTTTGATCTTATCAAAAATGAATCAGCAAAGAATCCAGACTTTACACTAGATACGCTGATAAGCAATGTTGCAATCATGCGTGATAGTAGTATCAGTTTACCATTAGAGAAGGTAATCCAAAATGAAGATGGCATTAATTTCATGACAGCTCATGGGAGTAAGGGATTAGAGTTTGAGTATGTATTTATCATTGATGTTACTAAGAAAAATTGGGAGCAGAAAAACTCTGGTCGCGGATTTAGATTTCCTCCAGACCTAGTACCTATTAGTGAAACATCTGATGTGCAAGATGATCGTAGATTATTTTATGTTGCATTGACACGTGCTAAGAACTTTGTATATATTTCTTATTCACTTTTTGATGACGAAGGCAAGGATCTAGAGACAGCAAGATTCATATCTGAATTGGGAGAGCATATAGCTCCAGTGGAAGGTGTAGTGAGTGATGA
Organism: uncultured Saprospiraceae bacterium; assembly: GCA_937995755.1. GTDB lineage: Bacteria > Bacteroidota > Bacteroidia > Chitinophagales > Saprospiraceae > UBA1994. The sequence continues at coordinate 26,699 of CALKJD010000043.1, forward strand.
GCAAACATTAGATTATGTAGCTGGACTAATGACTTACACCGAAGGAACACCGGTACTTATAGATCGCGAACTTGTAGCAAGATTGCTTAAGACTTTTTCTATGAGTGCTACGGCTTTAAATAAATTCATACGATGTAGGTTGTCATTTTATTTTGAAAATTTACTTCGTGTACCTATGGCTAGGTCAGCTACAATGGGGTATGGTAGTGCTATTCATTATGCTTTAGAAATGTACTTCAAAGCTATGGAAGCTGATCCAGAAAGAAAAGTTCCAAATCCTGATACATTAACTACGCACTTTCTAAAGGGAATGAAAATTTATCGATCTCACTTTACTCAGATGGAGTTTGATAATTTTAATATACTTGGTGAAAAAATACTAAAAGAGTATTATGATGAATACAATCATCAATGGAAGACAGCGAAGCAAACCATTTCGGAGAAGAATATTAAACATACATCTGTCGGAGAGATACCAATCAAAGGAAAAATAGACAAGGTTGAAATATATGATGACCATGTAAAAGTGATCGATTATAAAACAGGAACATACAAGAAAGATAAGCTTGCTGGTGTTAGTGATGAAGATCCTGGAGGTGATTACTGGAGGCAGTTGGTCTTCTATAAATTGTTGGTAGATAATGACCCTACTTTGGATTGGAAGATGAAATCTGGAACGATGGATTTTGTGGAAAAAGCTAAGACAAAAGCAAAGTATGATAAGATAGAATTACCAATCTCGCCTCAAGATGAGGAAGCGGTAACAAAGCAATTACAAGATTCATGGACAGCTATACATAATTATGAATTTGAACAGTTCTGCGAAGATGAAAATTGTAGATGGTGTAATTTTGTAAGAGACACTAGTATTATTCAACCAGTAGAGTTAGATGAAAGCTATAATGAAGATGGAATTTAATCGAAGTATAATATGGCCTTTTTAGTTCTTGCTAGATGCTATCCAATGCAGTAGTGAAAATGTATTTTTCAAGCCAATGATTCGGGTTAATACTTTGTGATACCAAGGGCGATCTATGGCATTATATTTTTGATCTATTAAGTTCAAATAGGGTTTAGTCTCTGATGGATTTATTTTGTAGGCCCACAGAATTTTATTGTAGTATTGATTTTGTATTGCGATTTTTCGTTGTTGTGTAAGGGTGTTGGTTTTTATGAAATAATCTTCAATTTTTTTCAATAGCTTAACACCAGTAATTGGAAAATTTGCACTATGAGATATAGAGTTTTCTTGTTCATGTATAATGCTTTCTGATTTGTCGAAGTACACAAACCTTTTGTTTTGAATAGAAAGTCGAAAGAGAAGTTCTTGTTCTTGATGAGAAGATTGATTTGTATTCCATCCATTCACTGATTCTATTGCGGACTTTCTCCATAATATAGAAGTTGTAATTCCGTATTTTCCTCGTATTATTGAGAGTGGAATATCATTACAGGAATCTATTTCGTAATCAATTACTTTACCAGTTACTGTGTATTCTCTGAAAGGACTTAATATAATATCAACCTTTTCCAAATTGTCGATTGAGAGTTGATGATATATTTTATTGGGTAGTAATTCGTCGTCTGCATCTAGATATTGAATCCATTCGTTATCTGCGAGATCCAGACCTAAGTTACGAGCATGGTTGGCGCCTTGAGTAGATTCTATATGTAGTGTAATATTCTCATATTTGTCGGCATAAGATTGAGCTATATCTCTAGATTGATCTGTTGAGTTATTATCTATCAATAGGATTTGTAATGTGACTCCGTGCTGCGAGAGAGTAGAATCTATGGCTCGTGATAGGGTAGCTTCAGCATTATAAAATGGTATGACTACTGACGCTCTCATGGTTTAATATTATAATTGAAGTTGAGTTGTAATGTAATTGAGCTATTAAGTGCAGTGCATTAATCGGTAGCTTAAATTTAATCTCCATTAGGTTACTATAGTGAAATATACTTTGAGCAAATATCGCAAATTATTGCTTGATATATTCCTTATTAGTGGATCTCGATAATTGACAGTGGTAATACAATACTAAAAATGTAAACATATATCTTTGTGTTATGTCCATATTGAAGACTATATATATCTTTCCTATTCGTGTGTACCAGCAGATCATATCTCCGATCTTAGGTCCTACTTGTAGGTATCAACCTACCTGCTCGCATTATATGGTAGGTGCTATTCAGCAGTGGGGTATATTAAAGGGTACATGGCTGGGAGTAAAACGTATATCTAGATGTCATCCATGGGGATCTACAGGATATGATCCAGTACCTAAAAATCCAAAGAAAAAAGTAAAAGCTAACGATAATATCGATGCTAAACTCATAATAGAAAAACAAAATGTTAAGAAGACCAAGAAGAAATAGAAAGTCTCCAGCTGTAAGATCTGCTATTGCAGAAACACATATAGGTGCACAACATATGATAATGCCTTTATTCTTAGTTACGGGTACTGGAGTGAAGGAGCAGATAGCGTCACTTCCGATGGCTTATAGATGGAGTTTGGATACTCTGATGGATGAGATAGGGGATTGTTTGTCATTGGGAATCGATAAGTTTATGATTTTTCCTGCTATACCTGAGGAACTCAAGGATACTACGGCTACATATAGCCACGATCCTGACAACTTTTATTTGGAAGCAGCAACGAAAATTAAAGAAAAGTACCCTTCAGCTTGCCTTATTAGTGATGTAGCGATGGATCCATATAGCTCTGATGGTCATGATGGTCTAGTGCGAGATGGTAAGATACTCAACGATGAGACGCTACCTATATTAGCTAAGATGGCGGTAGCTCAAGCTAAAGCTGGATTTGATATCATCGGACCTTCCGATATGATGGACGGTAGAGTAGAAGCAATCAGACAAGCATTGGATACCGCAGGATATACTGATGTTTCCATAATGTCTTATTCTGCTAAGTATGCGAGTGCTTTGTATGGACCATTCAGAGATGCTTTAGATTCAGCGCCTAAGGCTGGCGATAAGAAAACATATCAGATGGATCCAGCCAATATCAATGAAGCTTTAATCGAAGCGCAATTGGATATCGAGGAAGGCGCAGATTTTATTATGATTAAGCCAGCACTTCATTATCTGGATGTAATACGAGAACTAAAGACTAGCTTTGGTGTACCTACAGTAGCCTATCATGTGAGTGGCGAATGTGCAATGCTATATGCGGCTTGTGCTAACGGCTGGTTAGATAGAGAAAAAATGGTCCCAGAGACCTTGTTGAGTATACGTAGAGCTGGAGCAGACTTAGTTATTACGTACTTTGCCAAAGAATTTGCTCAGTCATTGAAATAATACAGACCTAATATCTTTGAAAACATTCGAATCTACAGGTATCATCTTCCGGCGTATAAAGTACTCAGAGACGAGTCTTATCGTAGATATATTTACTAGAGAGAAAGGCATTCGATCATTTATATTTAGTGGTGTGCGTAAAGCTAAGGCTAAAGTCTCAGCAGCTATGATCGACCATATGAATATTGTCAACATCTTGGCCTATGATAAGGATAATGATAAGCTTGCACGTGTCAAGGAGATCCATCTAGAACATAGATATAGGCATATAACCACAGACGTAGTAAAGTCTTCGCTAGGCATTTTTTTACTTGAGATGACAAGGGATTGTATCAAAGAGAAAGAACCGAATGAAGAATTGTTTGATTTTATTACCAATTGGTATAAGTATCTAGATAGTTGTGAACATCAATTGTCTTGTTTTCACCTTATGTATTTATTGGGTTTGAGTAGATTTTTGGGTTTCGAACCTATGAATGATTTTCAAGAAGAATTGAGAACACAGTTTGATTTGCTAGATGGCAACTTTGTACATATCAGTAATACTTCTAAGTATCTTGTGCCTGTAGAGCGATCGATATTTATCAGACAGCTACTTGCTGCTGATATGACCCAACTTGAGCATATAAGAATACCTAGAGGTATAAGAGACGAATTACTCAAAGATATTATCAAGTTCTATAGGTTACATGTAGATAACTTCAGAGAGCCAAAGTCATTAGCTGTAATACAGGCCGTATTGCGTTAATCACAATTCCAAACCCAATCGCTGAAGTCATATGACACGGTCTTAAGAGAATAATGCCACCATTCAGTACGTATACCTGTTAGTCCATGAGCTTCCATCAGAAGTTTTAATAGTTTACGGTTTTTACGTACCACAGGATCAGGATGTACATATGTTCGATGGGCTTCTTTACCGAAAAAATCATATTCTGTACCCATATCTAGTTCTACACCCTTATTATCAACGATAGTTAGATCTATCGCCAGCCCTTTATTATGCATCGATCCCTTTTTAGGTGGTGTTACGTACATGGCATTAGGCACGATATCCCAAAGTTTTTGTTGTGCAGGTCTAGGTCTATAGCAATCGAATAATTTGAGTCCATAACCATACTTCTTTTTAATATCGCTATGAATTGTATTGATTTTTAAGGCTAGTTCAGGTCTTAAGAAGCATCTCGCACAATCATATATTTGAGCCTTAGTGAAGTTGTTATCAGTAGCATATCTTATATCCAGTAATGGCCCATTAGTGTTAATGATTTCTTTCCATTGTGATATATCATAATCTAATTCATGCTTTTCCGCTATATTTGCAACTGATTGCTGTACAGGCGGTGAAGGTAATGGTTCTACTTCTGTAGATGATTTACAAGAGAAGGCCAGTATAACTATGATCAATCCCAACCATACCAGATTATCTATTCTGACAATTATTACGTTATACATATTATTTCACAATTCAATTTATTAACTCTCGTTGTCTAACTAAAGTTAGAGCAATGAGAAAAATCAAAATTAATCAAATGAAAGTATTTTCAAATTTAAGATTCTTGTTAATGGTAGCAGTTACTGCTATTATGCTTGTTAGCTGTGGTGAAGACATAGGTGGTGGAACAGGATCTGAGACTCAGACTACGGTCAACTTACAAGCAGGAACTGATCTAGTAACATCGGTAACTACAATTGCTCCAGGTGCAACATTCGCAGTAAACCTCGTAGCTACAGCTGGAGATGATGCTATGAAAACTGTAGAAGTATTTGAAGATGGTGTATCTATTCCTGTTGTGGTAGGACAAAGTAGAATACAATATGATGGCACAGCAGCAGCCGCTAATCCTAAGCTTCTCTTTGGTGATGAAATAAACAATTTAGATTTTAATATTCAAGTAGTAGCACATACGGAAGTAGGTACTAGAACATATAGATTTACAGTAGCAGACGATGCTGGAGATACAGAAAGCGTATCTGTAGAAGTTACGACTGTGGGTACTCCTCCAGCATTGACACTTGATGGTCCTGTTACACTTGATTTAGCTCCAGGAAAGCTTAATAGCGTGAGACTTACCGCTGTAAAAGGTGCAGGAAGTATTAGCGCCATAAGCGTTTTAGTTGATGGCGAATTTGAAGATATTGCAGATCTAGCTTTTGGCGGAGACTTCACATCTAATCCGCAGCCACTTGAAGGTGCGATGACAGAAGGATTTGTAATGGAATCACTTTCGTTCCGTACACGAACTACTTTAGGTACTTATGTATATACCATCGTGGTTACAGATGAATATGGACAAAACTCTACTACTGAATTTACAGTAAATGTAGTATCTACACCATTGGAGACACTTACAGGTGTACTATATAATGCTGAAGGACCAACAGGAACAGGAGGACTTGATCTTGACAACGGAAACAGTACAGGATCAGCAAGTGGTGAAGCGGAAATCAGAGACCAAGGTTATGATGATGCGGGTAACTGGGCACAGCTTATAGCTCCAGTTGCAGATGCGACTATGTTTCAGTTGACTCCTGGTGCCAATGGTATCGCAGAAGGGTTTACTTTCGCTAGTATTACTTCCAAGCAAGATTTAGCTAATTTATCAGAATCAGGTCTTCCGATCGGAGTGTCAGGTACTGTATTAGTTGGAGATATGTTCGTAGTAAATAGAGCAGGATTAGTATACGGTATACTAGTTACAGAAGTAAATGTACAGGCTGATAATTCAGATAATTACGTATTTACTATCATTAAGTAAACTATTGCGAATTTAATAGTCTCATAGACTTTTGATTTGAAAAAATATAGCCGAGCAGATTTATTTCTGTTCGGCTTTTTAATATTACTAATTATTGTGAAGCGAGTTTGTAGTTTACTGTGAAATTAGAAAGCCAACAAGCTTATTTTTTAAAATAGATAAATTTGATCAGATGGTATTCTCTTCGATTCTCTAGATAACTTTTACCTTTTTTCCGTTATTTATCACGTTCAATTTTCCATCTTTGGACTACAATTCAAAACACATATATGTACACGTCTAAGCAAGAAAAACTGTATTTCGATATTTCAAAAAAATGGCTTTCATCTCCAGCTAATGTTTTGGAGGTAGCTGAGTTAAGAGATGCACTTAGATATCATGAGTGGAAGTATTATGTAGCTAATAGTCCAACACTAGCGGATTATGAATATGATCAATTGTATAAACAACTAGAAGCTATAGAGGCATCTAATCCGAATCTTATCACTCCAGATAGTCCAACACAAAGAGTGGCAAATGACCTTAGTGGTGATCTAGATCCAGTAGCACATGTAGTACCAATGTTGTCTTTGGCCAATTCGTATAATGCTGAAGATCTTGCAAGTTTTGATAAATCAGTTAAAAGATACCTTAATCTTCCAGAAGATCAGGATATAGAATATAGTATAGAACCCAAGTTTGATGGTGGAAGTATCGCAGTGTTATATGAAGATGACTTTTTAATTAGAGCAGCCACTAGAGGTAATGGCACGATGGGAGAAGAGATGACGGCTAACGCTCGTACAATGCCGTCCATTCCATTAAAAGCCCCTTTAGCCGAGTTAGGTATATTCAAAGCCGAGTTGCGTGGCGAAGCATTAATAAGGAAAGATAATTTTGCGAAAATAAATGCGCAGAGAGAGATTGATGGTCAAGCAGTATTTGCAAATCCACGTAATGCTGCTACTGGCGGATTAAGAACTAAAGATCCCAATGAAACACGAAATCGCGGATTGGAAGCTTTTATTTTTCAATTAGCATACGCGGTAGATAAAGATGGAAACGACAAGTTGTTAGAACTCAATACACATTATGAAAGTATTGAATTGATGGGAAGGTTGGGTTTCAAAATCCCTCATAATGAGATGAAGAAATGTAGCAATATTCAGGAAGTAGCATCATACTGCTCAGCGTGGGAAGAGAAGCGTGAAGAGTATGAATACGAAGTAGATGGTCTAGTAGTAAAAGTCAATGATCTAAGATTACAAGAACGTACTGGTGCGACTCAGCATCATCCAAGGTGGGCAATCGCATATAAGTTTAAAGCGAAACAAGCGACAAGTATCTTAAAAGATATAGAATATCAAGTAGGGAAGATTGGGTCTATTACTCCGGTGGCAAAGATTGAACCTGTTCACCTTGCGGGTGTAACGGTATCTTCGATATCATTGCACAACGAAGACTTTATCAAAACAAAAGATCTTCGATTGGGTGATACAGTGCTAGTAGAGCGCGCAGGAGATGTAATACCATACATCGTAAAGTCTTTAGAAGAATTACGCGATGGAAGCCAAGTACCAGTCGTGTATCCAACAGTATGCCCTATTAATGACGATCAAGAGAATCCTGTTTCCTTAGTTAAGGAAGAAGGTGAGTCAGCATGGAGATGCCCTAAGTGTACGTGTGGACAACAAGATCTACAACGTATGATATTTCATGTATCCAAAACTGCAATGGATATTGATGGATTTGGTAAATCATATGTAGAGACCTTCCATAAATATGGTTGGCTAAAGGATATTAGTGATGTGTATAATTTGGATTACGAGGCTATCAAAACGCTCGAAGGTTTCGGTTCTAAGTCTGCTGAAAAGTTAATGCATGCAGTGAATAAGGCTAAGGGAAATCCAATTCATAGGCTTCTTCATTCATTGAGTATACACCACTTAGGTAAGAAGGCATCAAAACTAATTGCAGCAGAAATTGATTATGTAATGGATCTTCAAAATTGGGATAAAGAGAAATTTACTGCCATAAAAGATATTGGTCCTGTAGTAGCCGATAATGTGCTGGCTTACTTCTCAGATCCAGACAATATTGAGATGCTCCAACGAATGGAAGCACGTGGTGTTAATATGAAGCAGACAGAAAAGGATAGGCCTATGGAAGTATCTGCTGATGCACCCTTATCAGGTAAATCTATTTTGTTTACTGGATCACTTAAGTTGATGGGCCGAAAAGAAGCTCAAAAATTAGCTGAGCAGAATGGCGCAAAAAACATATCAGCAGTGAGCAGTAAACTTGATATCTTAGTAGTAGGAGAAAAAGCGGGATCTAAACTCAAAAAAGCGGAAGCCCTAGGAACAGTGTTAGTTATGACTGAAGAAGAGTTTGTTGCTATGATTGAGGGGTGATTTTTTGTATAGTAAGACAGTGGTACAATGATTGTTGATAACAAGATAAATAGAAAATAGAGTCAATGTTAAATAGAGTAATAGGTAGGCATGAAGGAAAGGAAGGAGGACCATTGTTAGTGGTCTTTGGTGGAATACATGGTAACGAGCCTGCTGGGGTAAGGGCGTTAAGTCTTATGTTTAAGATGCTAGAAGTAGAGCCTATTACAAACCCTGATTTCACATATAATGGTACTATACTTGGGCTTATAGGAAATAGACAATCCTATATCTTACAACAAAGATTTATTACTAGAGATCTCAACAGGATATGGAAAGATGATAATGTTGAACGTATCCTCAATACAGATAAAAGTTTATTGCAAACCGAAGCATTAGAACTTAGAGAAATATTAGATCTGATACATGCTGAATTGGATAGTCGCAAGTATAGTAGATTGATCGTTTTGGATATGCATACGACATCAAGTTATGGTGGCATATTTACTCTTCCGACCAACGATCCTGAGAGTTTGCGTATCGCTTTAGAATTACATGCCCCAGTGATACGTGGTATGATAGACGGTATAGAAGGGACAACTCTACATTATTTCAGAACGGATAATTTTAGTTTACCTACGGTAGCCGTAGTATTTGAGTCTGGACAGCATAATGAAGACTTATCTGTCAATAGAGCTATAGCAGCTATTACGAACTGTATGCGTACCATCGGTGCAATAGAGCCAGATAACGTTGAAAATGTTCATGACACGCTACTCATAGAATATAGTGATAACCTACCTAAGCTATCTCAGCTTCATAGTATGCATCCTATAGCTAAGGGAGATAAATTTCGTATGTTACCAAACTTTAAAAACTTTCAGAGGGTTAGTGCTGGTGAGGCTTTAGCAGAAGATAAAGATGGTGAAATAAAATCACCTGTTGATGCTATGATACTTATGCCGCTATATCAAGAGAAAGGTGAAGACGGTTTTTTCCTTATTCAGAAGATAGAAGGATATTAATATGACAACACAACTAGTAGACGAAAAAATAATAGAAGGCATCATTGAAGCATTAGCTGATAATGATAAACTTCTAGCTTTAGAAGAACGTTGGGAAGAAGATTTTCCTGCGATATCCGATTATCTTAATCAGGATAGTTTTTCTCTTTTAATAGAAGAAGAGAAGGCTTACGTGAGTTTTATAGTAGCGGTTATATTCCTATCCTGGGAAGAGAAGTTTGGCAAATTTGAAAAAGACCTTAAGCCTAAGAAATTGGAAAAAATAGAAGAGGCTAATTGGGAAAAACTCAATAGCGCTAAAGGCAAAACATTTAGAGAAAAATTAGATATTTTCTTTGACGGTCATTCACAAGAAGATCTTCTCGCATTTATTGAAGATAGCATACAGGATGATGAAGAACAAATGGTGAGTGGTGCCGCTAGAGATATTGTATTTATCTGCGCTACCACAATATTAGATACTATTATAGAAAGAGAAGAATCGAATCCCTTCAATAAGGCTTGGTGATAGCGTGTTTTTTCGAAGAAAAAACACGCGGATAGCGAAGTCAGTCAGAGTTTCGAAGAAACGCGTTGACTTCACAATGAAAACAAAAATATTGGTTAACTAACTTAATCTTTGATTCTCAACCCTGCTCTTATTCAGACTTCTTATCTATCCACTTTTCTAGATTAGGACAAGTTCCATATCTGTTATCTACATTGATATAAGTTGTCTTAAGCTTCTCTGTTACCCAATTATTAAAGTACTGTGACTTTTTACTTTCTTTAGCAAATTTTGAAATCTTGTCATAGTCTTCTTTAAGATTAGCTCTGTGAGGCTTAGTAAGAGACTTGAGTTGTACTATTCTATATGAGTACTCACCAGTAGGACTAAGTACTTCCATTACATTAGAGATGTCGTTTACATCTATATCAATGATTTCAAGATAAATGTCAGCATCTAGTTGATTGGTTTCAAAGAAAGTATTCTGTGTCGCAGGGTTTTTCATTCTTCCACTATTGCTGAAACTAGCTACATCTTTCGAACCATATTTTTTCACGGCTCTTTCAAAAGAAATAGAGTCAATTTCTATCTCAGCTTTAATTTCTTCTAATTTTGCTTTGGCGAGATCGTTATCTTCACTAGTAATATTTGGTTTTATCAGTATATGTCGAGTATGTATAGTATTACCTCTACGTTCTAACAACTGTATGATATGGAAACCAAATTCTGTTTCGACGATATCTGTCATCATTCCTTCTTTGAGGTCATAAGCTGCTGCTTCAAAAGCAGGTACAAATGTTCCTCTCTTTGCAAAACCTAGATCGCCTCCTCTTTTTCCAGATCCTGGATCTTGTGAGTACTTCTTAGCTATTTCTGCAAAGTCAGCGCTTTCGCGATTAAGTTCTACTTGTATCGCTTTGATTTTTTCTAGCGCCTTTAACCTTTCTTCTTCGTTGACTACAGGCTTTAGTACTAATTCGCTTACTTCTACTTCAGAGTTGAGGTAAGGGAGACTGTCTGTAGGAAACTGATCAAAAAATTCTTTTACTTCGCTTGGAGTAATTTGAACTTCAGCGATTAGCTTTTGCTGCATACGCTCAGATAGGATCTGCTGCTTTTGCTCATCCTTATACCTTTCCTTCATTTCGTTAACGGTCGCTCCATAGTAATCTTGGAAAAACTCTTCGTCACCATTCATCTGGCGTAGAATAGCTTCAAATCTGTAAGTAAGTTGTGCATCTAGCTCTTCATCACTAACCTCGATACTATCAAGACGTGCTTGATATACGATGATTTTCTGAGCGATGAGATTCTCCATCATCTCACATTTTGCATCTTCCGTAACTTCTGGATTGGATTCCTTTATGTAAGCATACTGGCCTTCTAGCTCTGATAGTAAAATGTATTCACTACCTACTTTAGCTATTACCTTATCTAAAAGTATAGGTCCTTGAGCTAATGTTGTAGTAGCGATGAATGTCACTATTAGGAGTTGGATATATTTGATCATATAGATTATCTATTCTTTATTTTATATTCTGTAAAAATCAAGCAATTAGTAGATTCTTACTTGTGTACCATTTATCTCACGTTGATACAGGTCTTCTTTGAGCTTGGCTATCAACTTTGATTTACGTTGGTGCAAAATTATCTTTTTTATGTTGCTTGTTACATAAGCTAACGGTGGATCTTCAGATTTGTCTATATACTGGAGTATTTTAACAAAATATTCGTTTCCATCCTTCGCTTCCTGGAGTGTTTTGCTTGATTTGAGATTCTTTTCGCTTATATTTTCAGGAAGAAAGCTCAATATTTCATCTGCAGAGTACCATTTATTTTCATCCATCATTACCATAATGGGTGCATTGTTGGCCAAATATGTATTTACAGACTCTAGATTATTCGCCTTCCAGTTGGCATTAAATCTATCTAGTTTTGGAGCTTGGCCATCCATGACTACTATTCTACATCTTACTAAAGATTCTGATAGTTTGAATGCTTTGCCATTCTCTTTGTAATATTTCTCGATTTGCTGTGTCGTGATAGTAGTGTCTAATCGATCCCTAACCATCGCATTTTCATAATTATAGATAAGTAGTGATTGTCTATAATCCTGTACTAGCATGTCGATGTCAATATCACCCTCGAGTGTTTTTTCAGCTTCAGCAAGCACGAGTTGGTCTTTGATCCACTTCTGTACATAAGCACTCTTGATTTGCGTGCTGTCGTCTGCATTTGTCGCATTGGTGAGCAAGCCTCCATTCTCTAGTTCGTCTAGGTACAATTTAGAATTTGCTACCTCAGCGAGTACTGGAGCATCTGATACACGCTGTATTTTATCTGATTGCTTACAAGCACAGATTAGCATGGACAGAATTACAATATGGAATACTCTATTTTTCAATTTAAGCTTAAAGTTTAATCCTGTTTCTACTTTTTAAGTTGATTCACTACTTCATCGTTGAGCTTCACGTCATACTTAGCCTTAAGTCTCTTGACCCACTCCTTCTCGAGTTGGTCTTGGTAGTCTGCAATTACATAACCTCTCGCTTCTTCAAGAGTCTTGATCATTGGCTTATAGATCTTAAGTATTTTATTGAATGTCGCTTCACTTTTCTTATCATTATAAATCAGTTCAGATCTTGCCCCTTCTTTCCATTCTATCTCTCCCAATGATTTACTCGCTCTTTCTACCTTGTTGATTTCAGAGGATAGAATCTCTTCTTTCTTATTGAATTTTTCTAAGAGTTTTTCATTGTTTTTCTTCTTGGCACACTTGTATACATCTTTTACTTTTTTCTCCTCTGCTGTTTTTACGGTGTATGTAGCTAGATCGGCTCTTGGTAACCACATGTAGTCAGACTTATTAGCTTCATAATAGGTATATAGCCCAAGTGTATCTTGAGATGCTTTGTCCCATACTTCTTGTTTAGATGCTTCGAATAATAAGATTCCCTCCTCGTATTCTCTCATGAGGGATTTATATTCTGGATGTCTTTTTTCTAGGTTAGATTGTTCGTATTTGAGTGTAGTTTCTTTGACATACCCATCCAGCATTTTCTTCACAGATTCATCTATCGGATCATTTTTGTCATACCTCAATCTCATACGTGTATTAGATTTTAGGTAGGTTACAAATTGACTCAGCATATAATCTTTTTTGCCACCATATGTAAATAGTAAGTCATCCTTGATATTAGTAGCTTGCCATTTGTAAGTGTAGATTTCAGGAGTTTGGGCTTTTACGAAATCATCAAATGTCTTTTGGTTAAGTTTATATCCTGCTGTTTGTTTGATTTCTTCTACTACACGTTCTTTTTGAGTTTCGTACCTACTGTCTTTTTTAAGAGATGCTAGCGTCTTAGCTTCAAATTGTGGATAATCCTCTAGATCTATTTTTTCTAATCTTTTGATGATGTGAAATCCAATCTTCGTTTTGATAGGGCGGCTGATATCACCATCTTTAGCTAATGAGAACGCAGTCTCTTCAAAAGTACCTTCATATACTTTGATACCAAATGGTGCTAATTCGCCACCTTTTTTAGCTGACTTGTCATCGTCTGAGTTTTTCGAAGCCATTTCTGCAAAGTCTGCACCTGCTGATAGTTCTGAAAATATTCTATCGATTTCTTTTTTTGCAATATTAGGATTGTCTTTGTTTGTTCTTTTTAGAATGTGAGCCACTTTCATCTTTCCTCTAGCCGGCCTTCTATCTGTTACTTTTATGATATGCCATCCTAGTGGCGTACGTAAGAGTTCTGATACCTCACCTTTTTTGAGCGTGTACATTGCATTTTCGAAATCATAGAATCCAGAAGGCAGCTTTGCCGTTAGCCATCCAAAATCTCCACCCATCTTACCAGAGGTCTTATCTTCAGAGTATTTTTTGGCTAAAGTTTCAAAATCTTCACCTCGATTGATTCTATTGAGAATGTCCAGAGCCGATTTACGTTTACTCTCTATTTCTCCATCGTTGGCTCTCTTAGAGATCGATATTAGTATATGGCTTAGTCTTATGTCTTCTTTTTTACGCTCGTATAGCTCTTTGGTTAGCGCTTTTACCACCTCTTTATCCATGATATAGCTATCTGCTAATTGCTTACGGTATCCATCCAGCTCCTTATTCAGTACAGATACAGTATCTAATCCCATTGATCTCGCTTCCGCTACCTTAAGTTTAAACTTAGTATATAGATCAAGGTATTCATTGACGCTTTGGCTAGTATAGTCTGCACCATCGCCATTATTCTTTTCATATATGTATCTAAATTCTCCTACAGTTACATCTTGGCCTCCAACAGTCATAAGTACTGTATCATCTGACTGAGCGGATATAGTAGTTGCAATGATTAGTATTACGAGAGTCTTTATTGTTTTAATAAAATCCATGGGTACAAATAGTTATTTGAAATCATTTGAAAATACGCGCAAAGATAGTTAAATCGTTTATGATAGATAATCTAGCTACAAGATAGTAGAGCACCAGACCATAAACGATCACGACAAAAGCTGATATTGTTTAAGGAAGTATATAATTATGGAGACGTACGTAAGCCAATAATTATGCGGTACTGCAGGTGTATATGAATAATCTTATAGCTATACCGTATTTATGATCATATATTCATTTGGATAATATGTATGCGTTCCTTGTTATCCTCAGTTAAAAGTTTTATATTTGCGGCACATTAAGACATTGCGAGAAGAGGGAACGTTGAGTTCCCTCTTTTTATTTATATAGATAACATCTACTGTGGAAGTAAAAGACATCAGAAAATTGGCGAGAAAGGGTATAGAGGCCCTAGAGTACAATGATTGCTTTGTCACAGAAGTACAAGTAACTGGAAACAAAGTAGAGATCTTTCTCGATAGCGATGACGGTATTAGTTTCCTTAAGTGCAGAAAGGTAAGCAGAGAAGTAGAGGCCGTAATAGATGAGAAAGAATGGTGGGGAGGTAGATACACCTTAGAAGTGTCATCTGCAGGAATAGGAAGGCCATTAGTAAGCCAAAGACAATACCCTAAGAACATAGGTCGTCAGATGGTAGTAAAAACTACTGAAGGCGAGAAAGTGAAAGGAGAGTTGACAGCGGTGGATGATGAAGGGATAACACTCACATATGAAGTGATAGAGCTCGAAGGACAGAACAAAAAGAAGAAAAAGAAAGTACAAAAAGACCACCCAATAGTATGGGAGGCGATAGAAGAAGCAAAAATAAAAGCAAGTTTTTAACTTGGAAGTAATTACTTCTAGGATAATAAATAATTATATATAAATGAATTTAGTAGACTCGTTTTCGGAATTTAAAGCAGGTAAAAACATCGATAGACCTACCATGGTCCGCGTTTTGGAAGATGTTTTCCGTACTTTGATCCGTAAGAAATATGGTTCTGATGATAACTTTGATGTAATCGTCAATACTCAGAATGGTGACCTCGAGATGTGGAGGGTGCGTCTAATCGTACCAGATGGTGAGGTAACTGAGCAAGATAAGCAGATATCATTCTCTGAAGCGCAAGCTATTGATGATGATTACGAAATCGGTGAAGAGTGTTATGAGCAGTTAACTCTTATAGAGTTTGGTCGTAGAGCGATCATGGCAGCACGTCAGACGCTTATCTCTCGTATCATGGATCTAGAGAAAGATGAAATCTATAAAAAATATATGGATCGCGTTGGTGAGATCGTACTTGGAGAAGTAAGTCAGATCATGAAGCGTGAAGTTCTTATATTAGACGATGTAACGGGTAACGAACTAGTTATTCCTCGTAACGAAATGATCCGTGGTGACTACTTCCGTAAAGGAGATATGGTACGTGGAGTGATTCGTAGAGTAGAAATGAAGAACAATAACCCTGTTATTGTAGTATCACGTACAGATAGTACTTTCTTAGAGAAGCTATTAGAGCAAGAAGTGCCAGAGATAGAAGATGGACTGATCACAGTGAAGAAGATAGTACGTATACCTGGCGAAAGAGCCAAGGTAGCTGTAGAATCTTATGATGATCGTATCGATCCAGTAGGAGCTTGTGTAGGTATGAAGGGATCAAGAATCCACGGAATTGTACGCGAGTTGAAAAATGAAAACATTGATATCGTAAACTATACTACGAATATCAATCTATACATTCAGAGATCGCTGACTCCAGCTAAAGTATCTAGTATATCACTAGACGACGAAAAGATGAGAGCTTCAGTCTTCTTAGCAGCAGACCAAGTATCGCTTGCGATCGGAAAGGGTGGTAGTAATATCAAACTAGCAGGAAAGCTTACAGGATATGAAATCGATGTATATAGAGAAGATGCAGAACTAGAAGTAGAAGATGTAGCTTTAACAGAATTTAACGATGAGATCGAAGATTGGGTAATAGACACACTCAAAGGTATCGGTTGTGATAGTGCGAGAAGCGTACTGAACTTAAGCAAAGATGAGCTAATCAGAAGAACGGATCTAGAGGAAGAAACTGTAGAAGAAGTACTGAAGATATTAGCATCAGAATTTGATCAAGATTAGGAGTTATGAGTTCCTAGATTTTGAAAGCCTCATACTGAGGTATAATAAAAACATTAAAAGAAACTAACAGCCCATATGGCAGTGAGATTAGTAAAAATTGCGAAGGAATTAAATGTTGGTACAGCTACCATCGTTGACTTTTTAGTAGGAAGCGGATTCGAAATAGAGAATAAGCCAACCTCTAAGATATCAGATGATATGCACGATGCCCTCTTGAAGGAGTTTAGTAACTCCATGGCAGTAAAAGAGAAGGCCGATCAACTAATAATTGGCAACCGAAAGGAAGAGCCGAAACAAGAAGTGGTACCCCCAACTCCGCCCCTTCCACCGCCCCCACCACCACCTGCTCCAGAGCCGATTAAGCCTGTAGTAGAGGTAGTCAAAGAGCCAGAGGTCAAAGAGCCAGAGGTAGTAGAAAAGCCTAAGGTAGAGGAAGTAATTCCTGAGCCGCCTGTTACTCCAACACCAGAGGTGAAAAAGCCGAAGGATGAAGTGATAGAAGCTAGAGCTAGTGCACCAGGGCTAAAAGTCATGGGCAAAATAGATCTCACGCCTAAGCCTAAGAAAAAGAAGAAGGAAGAGCCTAAACCAGCGCCAGTAGTCAAAAAGGAGGTGAAGAAGGAACCTAAGAAAGAAGCACCTGCTGCAGAGCAAGTGGCTGATAAACCTAAGGAAACTCCTAAACCAGCTGCGACGAAAAAGCCGAGTGAAGAAATTGTGCGAGCTGCCACTCCACAGTTGAAAGGTCTAAAGATTATGGGTAAAATCGATACTAAGAAGTTCGAGAAACCTAAGAAAGAAACTCCTGCAGAGAAGAAAGAGAAGAGAAAACGTACTCGTACTAAAGTCAGAGCGACTAATGTACAAGGTGGCGGTAATAGAGGAGGCCAAGGAAGAAACGCCAACAAGAGTACTAGTAGTAGAGGTAAGTCTAAGAGAGATGAAGTAAAAGAAGTATCTCAAAAAGAGATCGATGATAAGATCAAAGCAACAATGGCGCGTCTCTCTGGTGGAGGTAAAAAGAAACGTCAGAAGATAAGAAGAGATAACAGAGAAGACAAGAGAGAGAAACAAGAACAAGAAGAACTAAGCAACGTAGAAACGACGCTGAAATTAACTGAGTTTATTTCAGTTTCTGAGTTGGCTTCTATTATGGAAGTAGGTGTAGGTGATGTGATCACTACATGTATGAATCTTGGAGTAATTGTATCTATAAACCAAAGACTCGATGCAGAGATTATTGAATTAGTTGCAGAAGAGTTTGGTCATGAAGTAGAGTTTATCAACGCAGATGATCAAGATGATCTAATCGAAGAAATCGTTGATGATCCTGCAGATTTAATTGATAGAGCACCTATCGTAACCGTAATGGGTCACGTAGATCATGGTAAGACATCTCTATTAGATTATATCCGTAGTGCTAGTGTAGCTGATGGTGAAGCCGGTGGTATTACACAGCATATTGGAGCATACGAAGTAGCGATTGGACCTGAGAAAAAGAAGATTACATTCTTAGATACGCCTGGTCACGAGGCCTTTACAGCCATGAGAGCCAGAGGGGCAAAAGTGACTGATATTGCTATTATCATCATTTCAGCTGATGATCGTATCATGCCACAGACTAAGGAAGCAATCTCTCACGCGCAAGCAGCAGGAGTACCAATGGTATTTGCTATCAATAAGATAGATAAAGATGGTGCAGATCCAGAACGTATCAAGCAGGAACTAGCCTCTATGAATTTATTAGTAGAAGCATGGGGTGGAGAGTATCAATCTCAAGACATATCTGCTAAGAAAGGTCTACATATCGATGAATTATTAGAAAAACTTCTACTCCAAGCAGAAATGCTAGAGTTAAAAGCTAACCCTGATAGACTAGCTATAGGTACAGTAGTGGAAGCATCTCTAGATAAAGGACGTGGATATGTAACTAAGTTACTTGTTCAGACAGGTACACTTAGAGTAGGAGATCCTATGGTAGCTGGAGGTCACTCTGGTAAGGTGAAAGCCATGTTTAACGAGAAAGGTAAGCGTGTCAAAGAAGCAGGACCATCAACACCAGTACTTGTACTTGGTCTAAGTGGAGCACCTCAAGCCGGTGAGAAGTTTAAAGTAATGGAATCTGAGCAAGAAGCTAGACAAATAGCAACTAAGAGAGCTCAAATCGAAAGAGAACAAACGAACAGAGCAAGTAAGCGTATCTCATTAGACGAGATTGGAAGACGTTTAGCACTCGGTACATTCAAAGAGCTTAATATTATCATTAAGGGAGATGTGGATGGATCTGTAGAAGCATTAGCAGATTCACTCATTAAACAATCTCATGAAACTGTACAAGTTAACGTTATACATAAGGCTGTAGGTCAGATTGTAGAATCAGATATTCTTTTAGCATCTGCATCAGATGCAATCGTAATCGGATTCCAAGTAAGACCATCATCAGGAGCGCGTACTTTAGCAGAGAGAGAAGGGGTTCAAATTAAAACATACTCTATTATATACGAAGCGATCGATGAGATCAAAGCGGCTATTGAAGGTATGCTAGAGCCTACGAAGGAAGAACGTATGACTGCAATGGTAGAAGTACGTGAGACTTATAAAATCTCTAAAGTGGGTACAATTGCAGGATGTTATGTTACTGAGGGTACGATCAACCGTAACTCACACATACGTATTATTAGAGATGGTATCGTTGTATACCCATCAAAAGAAGGTGTCGTAGGAGAGCTAGCTTCTCTGAAGAGATTTAAAGATGATATGAAAGAAGTGAAGTTTGGCTTTGAATGTGGTCTTAATATCAAAAATTTCAATGATATTAGAATCGGTGATATGATCGAAGCATACGAAATCGTAGAGATTAAACAGACATTAGATTAGTCTAACTAGTTTAGTATGACTTAAATATATAAGAGCGATGACGTGTACGTTGTCGCTCTTTTTATTTGGTACATTCTAGCAATTACTATATGTAATAGGTAGGCAGCAATATATTATCTATTGATTATCAGACACTTGTGGTTGTGTTGAAAATTGGCTATTGAATGGCTTTTATATCAGATTATCAAGAGAATTAGACAATTTAAGATATTTCGTTATTTTTTACGTTTAATCTATTTGCTGGATTCTTAAACAGAACTGACGATAAAGCGTTAGTTTTATAATATAAGTAGAAAACTAAGATTAGTAAATGATTGTATACTCCATTAGAGATCTAGAGAAACTCTCTGGCATAAAGGCTCACACTCTGAGAATATGGGAGAAGAGGTACGGTATACTTATGCCCAAAAGGACCGATACTAATATCAGATACTACGAAGATAGTGATCTACAAAAAGTACTTAACATAGCGCTGCTGCGCAAGAAAGGATATAAAATATCTAAAATTGCAGAACTCAGCGAACCAGATATAGTAAGACTTACTGCCGAATTGTCAGAAGTAGACGTAGCATTTGAAGACCATATCGATGCTTTGTCGATGGCTATGTTTGAGCTTAACGAATTCAAATTCAATAAAATACTCGACCATTATATTGACCAAAATGGTTTTACTCATACTATGGAGGAAGTAATCTATCCATTTTTGGAAAAACTGAGTATGATGTCGATGGCGGGTTCCATAAAATCTACTCATGAGAGCTTTATCACTTACTTCGTACGCCGAAAGTGTATCGCAGTAATAGATAACATAAAGCATAGCCACTATGATCAAGGGCCTAGTTTTGTCTTATATTTAGCTGAGAAAGAAACACATGAACTTAGTTTGCTTTATGTTCATTATTTGCTCAAAAAGCAAGGTGTGGAAGTCATCAATTTGGGATTAAGTGTGCCATTGATAGATGTAGTAGACACCTGTAATATCAAGAAGCCAGACTATATATTTACTAT
This sequence comes from uncultured Saprospiraceae bacterium, assembly GCA_937995755.1. Lineage (GTDB taxonomy): Bacteria > Bacteroidota > Bacteroidia > Chitinophagales > Saprospiraceae > UBA1994. The sequence continues at coordinate 47,064 of CALKJD010000043.1, forward strand.
GATCAATGATAGTTATAGTCATGGTACTTTACAGGGTTACTTGGATGATCTACTTAAATACTCTAATGATAGTAAGGTAGTTATATCCGGGTATCAGACAGTAGCTAATAAGATAGAACCTCATGATCGACTATTACTACTTAATAGTATCGAAGAGATCAAGCAGCTCATAGATAGTATCACTAAAGAATTCAACAACTAGAAAATTCAGATTCATTAATTGTTGCATGAAGAGTTATGCATTAAACTTTATTGTAGCGATATTTGTATTATAAATTATAAATTCTTTTCAATCAATATTTTTACAAAATCAACTATGAATAAATTAATCAATACGCTAATGATGTTTGCAATGGTCCTTATGGTAGGATCTATGACGTCTTGTAAGGACTCTGAAGGAGCAAAGGCAGAAGTATCAAGCAAAGGTGAAGTAGCAGCAGCTACAGGAGTAACAATGGGAGTAGATGTTACTAACAGTAAAGTATTGTGGGAAGGTACTAAGCCAACAGGTGCTCATAATGGTACAGTAGACGTTGTGGCTGGATCTGTTTCTGTAAAAGACGGTAAAGTAACGGGTGGTAACTTTACTTTAGATATGAACTCTATCACATGCCTAGATTTAGAAGGTGGTGAAAAAGCAGGCTTAGAAGGTCACTTAAAAGGAACAGGTGAAGCGGAAAAAGAAGATCACTTTTTCAACGTAAAGAAATATCCAACGGCTAAATTTGAAATTACAAAAGTAACTGGTCTAGCTGGAAATGCAGATGCAAACTCGTTAGTATACGGTAATCTTACTATGAAAGATCAAACAAAGCAAGTAAGTTTTAAAGCTAATATTGCTATTGATGGTAATATGGTAAATGTTTCAGCGCCTAAGTTTACTATAGACAGGACTCAGTGGAATGTTACATATGGAAGTAAGTCAATCTTTGACAACTTAAAAGATAAGTTTATAAACGACGAAATAGGATTACAAATAGAGCTATCTGCTAAAGGATAGAACGTTATTAATAGATAAATAAGAGCTGACTCATTCGTTTGAGTCAGCTCTTTTTGTTTTATAAAGTTTAATTTCGCTCTTTCAATATCAAATCAAATCATATGCAATATCTATTACTCGAAAATATCAACAAGTCATTCGGTGAGAAGGTGTTATTTGATGATATCAACCTTTCTATAACCAAAGGTGATAAGATAGCCTTGATAGCTAAGAATGGGAGTGGAAAAACTACACTTCTTAAGGTAATAGCTGGTACAGAAGGTATAGAAGGTGAACACGCAAAAATTCAAACAGCTAAAGGTATAGAGATTGCCTATCTAGAGCAAGCACCATACTTTCATCCAGAGGCTACTGTCCTTGAAGCCGTATTGGAGTCTGATCATCCATCTATACAAGCCATCCGCGTATATGAGGAGGCGATGCAATCAGGTGACAATGCTGCCCTTGAGGAAGCGATTGTAAAGATTGAAGACCTCAAGGCCTGGGATATAGAACATCGAATGAGAGAAATCCTCTCTAAACTTAATATTACAGATCTCAAGCAAAAAGTAGGTCAGCTTTCAGGTGGTCAAAAAAAACGTATAGCATTAGCTAAGATCATATTGAAAGATCCAGACTTTTTAATTCTTGATGAGCCAACCAATCACTTGGATATAGATATGATAGAATGGTTGGAAAGTTATCTTAAATCAAGTCAGTTGACCATTTTTATGGTAACTCACGACAGGTATTTTTTGGAGAGAGTATGTAACACTATCATAGAACTGGATAGAGGTAATATCTATCCGTATAAAGGCAACTATACTAATTATTTGGAGAAGAAAGATGCACGTATGGCCAATGAGTCTGTGGTGCTTGATAAAACTCAAAAGTTATTTAAAAAGGAATTGCAATGGATCCGACGACAGCCTAAAGCAAGAGGAACCAAAGCCAAATCAAGAATAGATGATTTTCAAGAAATAAAACATAAGGCACACCAGAAGTTGGACGATGACGAAATGACTATTCAAATCAAATCCACTCGAATGGGCTCGAAAATATTGGAAGCTCATGGACTGACAAAGTCGTTCGGTGATAAGCATATCATAAAGTCTTTTAATTATAAATTTAAGAAAGGAGAACGTGTTGGTATAGTAGGTCCCAATGGAGCAGGAAAGTCTACTGTACTTAAACTACTTACTGGAGAATTACAGCCTGACGGAGGAAAAGTAGTAGTAGGAGACACTATTGTTTTTGGATACTATACTCAATCAGGAATCAACCTAAAAGAAGATAGACGTGTAATAGATGCAGTGCGAGATATTGCTGAGTATATTCCGCTAGAGAAAGGACAGAAACTTACTGCTGAATCATTGTTGGAAAAATTTCTATTTCCTAGATCGCAACAAAGAGTATATGTATCGCAACTTAGTGGGGGAGAACGCAGAAGATTATATCTACTAACGATTTTAATGGCCAACCCTAACTTCTTAATCCTTGATGAGCCTACTAATGATCTCGATGTACTGACCTTAAATGTTCTAGAGAATTTCTTAATGGATTTTCCAGGGTGTTTGATTATAGTTTCTCACGATAGATATTTTACCGATAAGTTAGTTGAGCATCTATTTATCTTAGATGGTGAAGGTGGAGTAAAAGATTATAATGGAAACTATTCAAGATACCGCGAGGAAAAATTAATAGAAGTACGTGAGCAACAACGTGTAGATAGAGAGAAACGCAAAGCAGAAGAATCCAAAGTAAATACTGTTGAACAAGCGGCTAAGCAACTCAGTCATGAAGAACGTAAAGCAGTAAAGAGACTTGAAAAAGCAATAGAAAAATTAGAGGAAAGAAAAGAAACGATTACCCTCAAATTTGCAGATGCCAATATTACTCCAGATCAGATTGCTGAAATGTCTAAAGAGTTGTCGGAAATAAAATCTCAGATAGAAGAGAAAGAAGAGGAGTGGTTTATGCTTTCTGATTCATAAAATCCCCTTAGTTTTTGAGGATAAATATCGTGTGGCATATTATAGAATAGTGGGCTAGTTTAACTATTTCTTTCGGACAAAATATTTAATGAGGTTCACTTAGATAAGGAGACTGTAATTTGTTTTTAATTTATTTGCTACCTGTAATTATTCGACTTGCAATCTCATTGCAATATGTTACTATTACCTTTGCTGAAAATACGTAACAACTATGGCTCCATCTCAAAATTCTAAGCATAAGCATGATGTGCAAGGTGAAATTACTTGTTGTTCACTTGAAGAAAAAATAGACAAAAAAACAGCACCGCCAAATTTAGTTGATTCAGAACACGTTGGTCATAGTCATAGTGATCATTCAGATCATGAAGGAGATGGTGAGCACAATCATGAGGATCTTGGTGTATGGCCAGCGGCCATTAGTTTGGTATTGCTTCTTTGTGGATTGGCTTTAGATCATGTTGTAGAAAATATTTTTTTTAGTGGATGGGTGCGAGTAGTTTGGTATGCGGTAGCATATATTCCAGTAGCGTATGCTGTAATAAGAGAGGCGATAGAAGCGCTTGTCAAAGGTGAAGTATTTACTGAGTTTTTGTTAATGACGATAGCTACTATCGGTGCATTTGCTATCGGTGAATATCCAGAAGGTGTAGCGGTTATGTTATTCTATGCAGTGGGTGAATTGTTTCAAATAACAGCCGTAAAAAGAGCGAAAAAGAATATTAAAACATTACTTGACGTAAGGCCTAGGATAGCCCACGTTTATAGAGAAAGTACTTATAGTGATATAATGCCTGAGCAAGTAAACGTAGGTGAAACTATTCAAGTAAAAGTAGGAGAGAAAATACCATTAGATGGAACACTGATATCAACTTTTGCAAGTCTTAATACTGCGGCCATAACTGGAGAGAGTAAGCCAAGTAGTATGCGCAAAGGTGATAAGGTGCTAGCAGGATCGATTAATCTTGATTCAGTTATAGAAGTGAAGGTAGAGAAAGAGTATAACGATAGTAGTATTTCCAAGATATTGGATCTAGTTCAAAATGCTACTTCAAAAAAAGCCAAGACTGAATTATTGATAAGAAGATTGGCGAAAATATATACACCTATAGTGGTCTATATTGCTATTGCAGTATTGATATTACCTTACTTTTTTGTTGTCGATTACGTGTTTTCAGATTGGCTATATAGAGCTCTTATATTTTTAGTTATTTCCTGTCCATGTGCTTTGGTGATATCTATTCCATTGGGATATTTTGGTGGCCTAGGTGCAGCATCTAGAAATGGAATTTTATTTAAAGGTGCTACCTATCTAGATCAGATTACTAAGATCAATACATTGGTGATGGATAAGACGGGTACTGTAACTCAAGGTGTATTTAACATCAAGGATATTTACACAGAGATTGGTGTAGATGAAAAAGAAATGATGGAAATACTGATAGCTCTTGAAAGTAATTCTACGCATCCTATTGCGAAAGCGATTATGAGTTATACAGAAACCAAGAAGTATGCGCTTGATGTAAAGGAAATAGCAGGGAAAGGCCTAATAGGGTTTATAGACGGTAAAGAAGTTGCTGCAGGTAATAAACGATTAATGGATCAACTCAATATTACGGTAAACGCACCTCTGAATGATATTGTGGAGAGTATGGTGTTAGTTTCTGTAAACAGCAAATTTGTTGGCTATGTAACAATTGCTGATGAACTCAAGCCTGATGCAAAACAATTTGTATCAGCACTTCCTAAATATGGAATTAAGGAGTTTGTGATGTTGTCTGGAGATAAAAATTCGATCACTCAAAAAGTCGCTAAAGAATTGGGGATTGAAATTGCTCTAGGTGGTCTAATGCCAGAAGATAAACTTAATGAAGTCCAAGAATTAAAAAAAGACAAGAGTAAGCGTATAGCGTTTGTTGGTGATGGAATAAATGATGCACCAGTATTAGCTGCAAGTGATATAGGTATCGCTATGGGAGCTATGGGTAGCGATGTAGCTATAGAGACGGCTGATATTATCATTCAAAATGATGAGCCATCTAAAATCCTTACAGCTATTACTATTGGGAAAGATACTCAATTGATAATCTGGCAAAACATCTGGTTAGCCATGGGTGTAAAAATTATTGTTCTGATACTTGGTGCTATAGGTTTAGCAACTATGTGGGAGGCAGTATTTGCTGACGTAGGAGTAGCATTATTAGCAATCTTAAATGCAATAAGAATTCAAAGAAAAAAGTACTAGTAACAGAAGTGATATAATATCCTATTGGATAGGTATGAAATAAAAATAGCGATGAGTCAATTGATTCATCGCTATTTTTGTTATTGTATTAATAATGATTTATAGATCTAGTTCAATAGTATCTCCTGTTGAAATTTCATCGTCCTTATCATTACTTATTTTAGCTACATCTTCTTTTTCATCTACTTTCATATCATCATGTACTTGGGTAACTTTCAGCACTTTGTGATCTATCAATCTATTGCCAAGAGCTTTCCAACCTTTCACATCAATAAAGTCTACGAAGTCAAGAGTGTCTTCATGTTTTTCTCCTCCAGTTTTGTAACTGTATTTGATTATTGGATTAGGGTGTGCACTGGCGTAATATAGTTTCGAACCATCAGCTTCAGAGATGAATGAATATTTGGTGTCTAGTTTCGAAGTTTCAATATTAAATCTTTTTACCATGGTACGACCTTTATCTGCATCATAATGCAATGCAGAAATAACATCGCCAGTACGATATCTAAATACTTTTAAGATACTGTTGTGATCGTACTTTTTATCAACGAGTAGATCTGATAATTCGTAGCTACCATCTTTGTGTATTGCTATTAGTTGATCACCATCGTCGAAGGCACCTAGATAGCGTCCTCTCTCAGCAGTATTTACTCTTCCACTAACGTCATCTACCCATACATCAACTGCAGCTAATGATGAACTTCCAACGGATGTCTGAGTGATTTTTTTTACAGGATATTTAGTGACAATGTTCCCCCCAGACGCACGTCCTTTAATTCCAATTTCACCAAAATCAAAGTCGAAATTTTTCTTCTTTGCACTTGAACTTTGGGAGAGTTGAATATTGACGACTTCACCTTCGCCATTAGGATTGACAGTAAAGTATAGTACCTTGGATCCTTTAGCACCTTTGGTAAGGTCGTACTCTTTCTCTCGAGTTATTGACTTTACATTAAATCTTTTAGCCATAGATCTACCAGTTTTGGCGTCTATGTATATTAGATTGTAAGTGGTTCGTTCATCACCTTTTTTCCATACTGCCGCATGAATAATATTTTTACCAACGAATACTTTATCAGAGATACGCACCACTTTGAATGTGCCATCTTTCATGAAAGCAATAACATCATCTATATCTGAGCATTCTGAAATGAATTCATCTTTTTTCATTCCTGTGCCCACAAAGCCTTCTTTATAGTCGACATAGAGCTTTGCATTATTCATTACTACCTTACGAATCTTGATTGTCTCAAAGGATGAGATGATGGTCCGACGCTCTTTTCCTTCGCCATACTTCGCTAGTAATCTTTCAAAGTATGCTATAGTATATTCCGTTAGGTGTGCAAGATGATGTTTTACCTCTTTGACATCTTCTTCTATTTTAGAAATCAGTTCATCTGCTTTAAATGAATTGTACTTAGATATTCTTTTAATCTTTATCTCAGTCAACTTAGTGATATCTTCAGTAGTGATATCTCTAATCATCATCTTCCTCTTGTCACCTTTCTTGAGTGGATCAGAAGGTGTAGCAACATATTTTTTCAGTCCGACATCTATTGTTTCGATTACCGCTTCCCATGTTTCACACTCTTCTATATCGCGATAAATACGATTTTCTATAAAGATCTTTTCGAGGCTGGACATGTGCCACTTTTCCTCTAGTTCTGCAAGCTTAATTTTAAGTTCAAGCCCTAATAGTTGCTTGGTTTGCTCAGTAGATATTTTGAGTATATCATTTACTGTAAGGAACATTGGTTTGTTATCAACGATCACACAAGCGTTAGGCGATATAGATACTTCGCAACTAGTCGCCGCGTATAATGCATCTATAGTCATGTCTGGTGATACACCAGAAGCAAGGTTAAGTTGAATCTCTACATCTTTGGCAGTGTTGTCTATTACCTTTTTGATCTTGATCTGTCCTTTATCATTTGCTTTTAGGATAGAATCTATTATCGTATTAGTAGTAACACCATATGGTAATTCTGTGATTCGTAAAGTATTTTTATCTACCTGTTCTATTTTGGCCCTTACTTTAATTTTGCCACCTCTCTTACCTCCATTATAGTCGGCTACATCTACCATTCCACCGGTCTGGAAGTCAGGATATATTTTTACAGGTTTGCCTTCTAGTATTTTGATAGATGCCTTTATAATTTCAATGAAATTGTGAGGCATGATCTTCGTTGACAAACCTACGGCAATACCCTCTACGCCTTGAGCCAGTACCAAAGGAAACTTAGCAGGTAATGTTATAGGCTCATTTTTACGTCCATCATAAGATAGTTGCCAATCTGTAGTCTGAGGATTAAACAGCACGTCGAGGGCAAACTTTGTTAATCTAGCTTCTATATATCTAGCTGCGGCAGCGCTATCCCCAGTTCGTATATCACCCCAGTTACCTTGACAATCTATGAGTAAGTCCTTTTGTCCCAGATTTACTAATGCTGCACCTATGGCCGCATCACCGTGCGGGTGATATTGCATGGTCTGCCCTATGATATTGGCTACCTTATGAAATCTTCCATCATCGATTTGCTTCATGGAGTGTAGTATCCTTCGCTGTACAGGTTTTAATCCGTCATCGATATCTGGTACTGCACGCTCTAGTATTACATATGAGGCATAGTCCAGAAAGTACTCCTTGTACATACCCTTTAGGGTGATCACTTTATCTTCTTCTTCTATATTGTTCTCTTCCATAGTGTATTATTGCAATCTACAAAGATATATTAATGAATTATCAATAGCGTATTTGTTTGGCAGTTAATTGGTTAACTGAGAAAATTATTTGATTTAGGCTCTATGTAAATTTAAACCTAATGTGTGGTTTAATATGTGATCTAATGCTAGGTGTTATTGAAAATCAACATTTATCCAACCCAATTTCATCAATGCATAACGGTATTATACCGAAGTAATTGATGTAACTCCCAACCAATTTGATATAAGCATCAATTGACTAGATCGAGTATTGGCCAGTCGCTAGATGCAAGGTATTTTCTACGAAAGCCAAGTGTCTGTATTTACGGTTTATGAATAAGCGCGTTAAAACTGCTGAGCATGTACATAGCAATCAACTCCGTTGCGTTTTAGTTCGTTTGATACTTTGAGGGCGGCCTCATATGTAGAGTATCTAGAAGCGACTACAGAGTGATACTGTGATAGGTCAAATACGACTAATTCAGAATTATCATATCCGAGTTTTGATAATCTCTTTTGCATATCCTTAGCGTTATCTTTAATCAAGAAACTACCAGCAATTACCATATACTTTCCGTTAGAATTTCCTTTAGATACAGTTGGTTTATTACTAGTAGAAGGTTGAGGCTGAGATGGTCTAGTTGTAGACGGCTTTGCAGGTTTAGATTCCTGTTTGTTTAGGTTGTCTTCTACAACTTTATCTATTTCTGTATAGTCTATTTTGTCCTCAGAGTCATTTGACATTTCTGAAGGATCTTCATTGGATACATCTTCTGACTCATCTTCAAAGAAGTCATCTTGATCGTATGTTTCTTCTGAATTTTCAGCTGTACTAGCCGTAGATGTACTTGGTGGTGTCGTTTCTTTATCTGCTCCACAGGATTTCACAATGGTACTAAGCCATAGGAACAAGAAGAAGAGTACAACGGCGTATATAAGTATTTTGAGTAGTCTGCTCATCGTTATTTGTAGTTTTCCAAGTAATTGATGTTATCAACAGCTCTTTGGGGGTAAATAGTTGCAATCTATAAAGATACAAATATAAATAATATGCTATATGTTTCTAAGAGATATGTTTTGTTTTTACCGAAATGCATTTGTGTATAGATAGCTTGACCGATATCATACAACCATATTCCTTACCTTAAGACTAAGTGAATTACAACTCCGTCCATTTTTCATTGCTATTTCCACTAGCAATCACGGCATAGACGAACTTCATGCCTCTCACTCCATCATCGACAGTAGGGAAGTCCATGTATTTATCTTCTGGCATTTGGCCTTCTATTCTTGCTTGGATACACATGGCTACGTTGCGATATATATTGGCAAAAGCCTCTAAGTATCCTTCTGGGTGTCCTGCTGGAAGCCTACTATGGTCATTGGTTTGGTCGTATAGTGTACCGACTCCAGTTCGATAGATTTGAGTGGGTTGGTCTAGCCATTTTACTATAAGAGAATTGGGTTCCATTTGTCTCCAAGCGATACTACCTTTTTCTCCATATACATTGATATGGAGATCATTTTCTTCTCCTGCACTAATTTGACTGGCATACAATATACCACGCGCTCCATTACTAAATCGAAGTAGTACATTACCATCATCATCTAGTTGTCTACCTTTTACAATCGTACTGATGTCAGCACAAAGCTCAGTGATTTGAAGTCCAGTCATGTATTCTGTAAGATTCTCGGCATGAGTACCTATATCACCCATAGCTCCGGCGATTCCAGATTTACTAGGATCAGTACGCCAGCTTGCTTGTTTTTGATCTGTGGCTTCGACTCTTGTAGATAACCATCCTTGAGGGTATGCGACTACTACTTTACGAATCTTTCCTATTTCCTGATGAGCGATCATGGCACGTGCCTGCTTCACCATAGGATACCCAGTGTAATTGTGCGTTAGAGCGAATATTAATCCAGTCTTTTTTACCAATTTTTGCAACTCTTCTGCTTGCTCCATATCAAAGCTTAAAGGCTTATCGCATATCACATGAAAGCCATATTCAAGAGCCATTTTCGCTGGTCCATAATGCATATGATTAGGAGTGACGATCGATACAAAATCCATACGTTCGCCTTCTGGCAATTCTGCTTCTCTAGTGATCATCTCCATATAATCTCCGTATACTCTATCCGCAGGTAGAAAAAAGTCTTCACCTGAAGCTTTAGATACTTCTGGTCTACTGCTAAAAGCGCCACAGACTAGTTCTATTTGACCGTCTAATGCCGCTGCCATGCGATGAACTCCACCGATAAATGCACCTCGGCCACCGCCTACCATTCCCATTCTTATTTTCCTCATCTCGCGTGATTGTAGATTTATGTGTTGAAGATATTAATCTTTTAGAGAAAGCTCAAAAGTGATTGCTCTGAGACTACTAAGTTTTTGAGATTGGTAAACTTAAGGTTGGTGATAAGTTAGTCTATTACGCGAAAGGATTTTAACTTTCCAATTACTATTGAGCTTAGTAGTCTAAAGCTTTATTTTACATTTCTTTTATCAGTACTTCCCAGACTTTTTTAAGTTGATCACCACTCTTATGCGCTACTGCGATGACTTCCTCTAAAGTGGTTTCTGAAATTTCTTCAGGTGGATAACAAACGTTAGATACGATGGAACACACCAACGTTTTAATTTCAGCATGTTTGGCTACGATTACTTCCGGTACCGTTGACATTCCTACTACGTCTGCTCCCATGATATGAAGCATGTTATATTCAGCTGGAGTTTCTAGACTTGGACCTTGCAGACTTACGTATACACCTTCGTGATATGGTATATCGATGGACTTGGCAGCTACTTTAAATTTGTCTCTCCATGACTGAGTGTAGGCCTCTTTCATATCAGGAAATCTCAATCCAAGGCGATCATCATTCATACCAGTTAGTGGATGGTCAGGCATCATATTGATATGGTCTTTGATCAGTATAAGTGCGCCTGCTGGATATTCCGCTTTGAGTCCGCCTGCTACATTAGAGATCCATAGATTTTTGATGCCTAATGCTTGTACAACCCTTACAGGAAAAGTTACCTCCTTAGCGGTATATCCCTCATAGCAATGGAACCGTCCACTCATCACCATGATATTCACTCCATGCCAGGTACCTATTAGTAGATGGCCTTCGTGACCCTCTACGGTACTTTGTGGAAAATTTGGTATTTCACCATAAGGAATTGTATGAAGTAAGTCGATATCCTCTTTGATACCAGAGAGTCCAGTACCTAGAGTTAGCGCTACTTTGATTTCTCCATCATAGATATTTTTGATGTAAGAGGTAGCAATTTGTATTTGGTTGTAATATTTATCAGTAGTGGACATATAGAGTCTTGGTGATTTTTAAGCTAATCCACTATCATAGTCTCAGTATCCAATACCTGCTGCTTCACATTATCAGGAAGCTCTCTATATCCATATTGCTGATTACGAAGTTGTGGTTTAAATCCAGCATCCTTGATCGCCTGTTGGATACCGTCTGCAGTAAATCTAAATGCTGCTCCGGCTGCCGACACTACATTTTCTTCGATCATAATAGATCCAAAATCATTGGCTCCTGAGTGCAGGCAAACTTGTGCAACTTTTTTACCAACAGTAAGCCATGACGCTTGGATATTTACCACGTTTGGTAGCATGATACGACTCATAGCGATCATACGTACGTATTCGTCACCTGTACAGTTGTTTCTTGCTCTTTTAATTTTCTTGAGTATGGTATCCTCATCCATAAATGGCCAAGGAATAAATGCTAAGAAACCTTTGGCATGCTCTGGTTTTTCAGATTGCACTTGGCGTATTGCCGCTAGGTGTTCCATTCGTTCTAGATTAGTCTCTATATGCCCAAACATCATAGTCGCAGATGTAGTAATATCTAGCTGGTGAGCGGCTCTCATTACGTCTAGCCATTCTTCGCCACCACATTTACCTTTTGAGATTAATCTACGCACTCTATCATCTAGAATTTCAGCTCCTGCGCCTGGCAGAGAGTCTAATCCAGATTCTTTAAGGGCCTTGAGAACTTCAGTATGCGATAGTCCTTCGAGCTTAGCTACGTGAGCGATTTCTGGTGGTCCTAGTGCATGTAACTTTAGGTTAGGATATAAGCTTTTGAGTTCGCTGAATAGATCACAGTAGTACTTTAGACCTAGATCTGGATGATGCCCTCCTTGAAGGAGTAGCTGTTCTCCACCGTAAGCGAAGGTTTCTTCTATTTTTTGCTTATAAGATTCGATATCCGTTATATAACTTTCGTCATGTCCAGGTCGTCGGAAAAAATTACAAAACTTACAATTTGCGATACAGACATTGGTTGTATTGCTATTACGGTCGATGATCCAAGTAACTGTTTTTTCAGGTACCTTTTGGAATCTGAGCGTATCAGCAACTTGCATGAGTTCAGCTGTACTGGCATTTTCAAATAAGAAAACGCCGTCTTCTGCAGTCAGCCATTCTAATGCTAATGCTTTATCTAATAATGAGTCTATTTGCTTTTGCATATATCGAAACTTATGGATGTAAAAATAACAAGATAGTAGAGTGAGAGTTCTTAATAATAGTACTAATCGTCAGATCTGCTGAGATTAGCTTCTATTCACAGCGTAAAGTGCTTAATAATAGGTGGATTGCATCAGAGAGTCTGTCTCGAATCGGATCGAAGATCACTTCATTGTCATATTCCCTTGTAAACACACACTTTGTTATATCGATTCCCTTACATTTGTGCTAATTACGATCTTATACGGCACTCACTTGCTTGATAAGGTTAAGAAGTATTTAATCAATATAACGATCAACAAAAACAAAGAATATGGAGGGCATAGTACGGTCAACAAAGACGGATCTATACGCTGGACATGATTATTACGGAGTAGATGACCTACTTTCGGAAGATCATAAGCTCGCAAGAGATGCGGTAAGAGATTGGGTAAAGCAATCAGTAAGTCCAATCATAGAAGACTGCTACGAAAAAGCAGTTTGTCCAACTCACTTATTTAAAGAGCTAGCTCAGATCGGTGCGTTTGGTCCTAGTCTACCTGAAAAATATGGTGGAGGAGGAATGGATGAAATCGCATACGGTATCATCATGCAAGAGTTAGAAAGATGTGATTCGGGTCTCAGATCAATGGCATCTGTGCAAGGTTCTTTAGTCATGTATCCTATATATAGATATGCTACTGAAGAGCAAAAGATGAAGTATTTACCTAAGTTAGGTAGCGGTGAATTTATCGGATGTTTTGGTTTGACAGAGCCTGATCATGGATCTAATCCAGGAGGCATGACTACCAATATCGTTGATGACGGTGACGCATATATCCTTAATGGAGCTAAGATGTGGATTACTAATTCTCCAATAGCTGACTTAGCGGTAGTATGGGCTAAGGATGAAGAAGGTAAGATTAGAGGAATGGTAGTAGAAACTGGAACACCAGGATTTACGACTCCAGAGATCCATGGTAAATTATCACTTAGAGCAAGTATCACAGGTGAATTAGTATTTGAAGATGTACGAGTTCCAAAAGAACAAGTATTTCCAGATATCAGAGGATTAAAAGGACCATTATCATGTTTGTCTAAAGCAAGATATGGTATCGCTTGGGGTGCTATCGGAGCAGCATTAGACTGTTATGATTCTGCCTTAAGGTACACTATGCAAAGAGAGCAGTTTGGAAAGCCTTTAGCAGGATTTCAATTGACTCAGAAAAAATTGGCCGAGATGATCACAGAGATCACAAAAGCCCAACTTATGGTTTGGAGACTTGGTACTTTAGCTAATGATGGCAAAGCAACACCTGCTCAGATATCTATGGCCAAGCGTAATAGTTGCGAAATAGCTCTGAAGATAGCTAGAGAAGCGCGTCAGATGCATGGTGGAATGGGTATCACTAATGAATATCCAATCATGAGACACATGGCCAATCTAGAGACAGTACTTACTTATGAAGGTACACACGATATCCACTTGTTAATTACAGGAATGGATGTTACTGGATTAAACGCTTTCAAGTAGTCGGTACACGAAAAATAATATAGAAAAAGCCACTCAATTTTTTGAGTGGCTTTTTTAGTAACTAGGGAATTATAAATATGAATCTTTAGTAAGGTTATTCATTTTGGACTTTTATATTTTCCAATTTAATTTGATAAAATGAACCTGGCATTGGATCGGGTAAAAGTAACGGAAGTGTGTTTTCTCTCACGTAGCCGCAGAAAGTAACCTTAATACCTTCTTCTTCATAAGTGGCATCCCATTCGTCTACGATATACCAACTATTACTATCGTTAACAAATGGTGTTACTATAGCCCATTTGCCATAGCAAGATAGAAATGTGGTAGTTCCTATATCACTGTCCATAGTAAAGAGACAATCTTCATCCTGACAGTTTAACGCCATGTCACAGATAATTACGGGTTCTTCTGTTTTGCTGCACGATGTGATCATTATACCTAAAAGTACGAAGAGGATTATATTTTTCATGTGTAATTATTTTATACCAGTTCTGCTGAAGAATTTCATTTAATATATTGGTATTAGATATTATGATAGACGACATCATTTGCCAAAGGGTTGGTAAGTACAACTATTTTACTGAAAAAAGCATCTAATTATAAAGCGCTTTGAAATGAAACATTTATTTACAATTTTATGTATTGCCTTATGTACACTTAAGTGCTTTGGTCAAGACTTATCTGCAGCTGATCAAGCGATGCAGTCCCAAGATTATCTTTCTGCTTTTTCGATTTATTCTTCGTGTTATGAAGCAGATACTAATAATGTGAATTGTCTATATCTATCAGGTATATCTGCGTATCGAAGTGGAGATAATAAAATGGCTAAAAAGTATCTTCTTAAGTTAGAAACTAAAGATACAATGTTGGCAAAGGCATGGGTTAGTCTAGCTGCGATTTATGAAGAAGAAGAGAATCCGCCGAAGGCCATAAAGTATTATACAAGGCTTCAAGAATCTAATCCTAATATCTCTACATACTCAAGAAAGCTAGGAAGGTTATATAGACTAGCCGATAGTAAGACAGATGCATGGCGATATTACGCAAAGGCTTATAAGACTAATCCGAGAGATATAAAATGTATCAAAGGATTAGCAGAACTAGCAATGGCTAATAGTCAGGGGGATCTCGCAGATAGCATTATTATAGAAGGGCTGAAAATAGACTCAACACATATTGGATTAAATCTTTTAAGAGCCAAATTAAAATACAAAGTGAAAGCATATCAAGAGACTGCAATTATTCTAGAATCTGTTTTAGGGAGTTACGATTTCAATGCGTATTATCATAAGTTGTATGGTTATGCCCTAGTACAAATTGATTCGTCTGACAAAGCTATTTTTCATTTGTCGAAAGCTTTAGCAACAACTCCAGAAGATGAGAAAGTGCACTATTATCTTGGTACGGCGTATGAAAAATTAGAAGATGAGAAATCAGCAATTTTTCATTTTGAGAAAGCTGCAGATTATGCAGTATCTTCATCGATAGATAAATATTTTAGAAATCTTGCTAAGCTTTATGATCAAGAAAAAGATTTCCCTAAAGCGATAGAAGCTTACAAAGAAGCTTATAGATATGGAGAAGATCCAAAGATGCTTTATTACCTAGCTAGAGCGTCAGATATCTATTATAAAGACAAGAGTATAGCGATCACTTATTATGGTAGATATATCAATAGTAAAGATGACGTAAAGTCTTATAAAAATTACGCTACAGAACGCAAACGATACTTGCAAGAGCAGATGCATCAAAGTAAATAATACTATTTACTCTGAGAAATATCTATCTTCATTTAAAATTAGACATTATCAGTATGGGATTTTTAGGAAATAGTCGGAAGCCAAGGCCATTTGGATTTATACCAAGGTACTATGATGAGCAGAAGGAGGAAATAGCTAATCGTATGAAAGCCATGGATAATCCGGATGACATTGATATGGCAAAGAATAGAATTAAATCTGGATTGAGGGCGACTTATCGTGGAGATGCTGGTTATAAAAAGAAGCAAACTAAGAAAGCAAACATGAGATTGTTTTATATAATTTGCATCTTAATATTGGTCAGCTATTTAATATTGAGATCTACTGCTATCACTGATTTTATGGACAAAATTGGAGGGTAACGATATCTCAGATTAGAATCCTAACACCACGGCATCCTAAATAAGTTGCTATCACAGTCTAGATCTTCTATCTAAAAAGATCCGTCTGATTCTTTATATATTACAGCAGTGACTACTTGGCCTACAACTTTTAAAGTACGCTTAGAAACGATATCAATATTGTCTTCGTGAGTATGGTGGTAATGACCGAACGTTATTTCTCCAGTAGTAAGATCTTTAGGCAGATTAATAATATCTACCATGGGAAATCCTCTTTTTTTCATTACATGATAATGGTCATCCATTACACTAATCCCTTCATAGTTTTGGAAGTAATCAGTATAACCCATTCCTTGTGCAAGGCTCCAAATTTTCTTTAGTTCTCTTTCGGCATTTACTAAGGTGAAATTTTCATAACCAAACTGAGCGTCCTTAGCTCCCACCATATCGAGTAATATGCCAAACTTGGCTTTATAGTTAGGTACGTGTGGATTATCACCCCAATATTGCGAACCTAAACACCAAGTGAAATTGTCTCCAGAATCACCTTGATCTTCAGCATCGAACAGTACAATGTCTACACCAAGATCGATTGGGTTGTTTTTGATTATCTCAGCGATATGTAAAAGAATCGCTGTTCCTGTGGCACCATCATCTGCTCCCATGATTGGCATATCTTGCATCGATTTGTCATTATCTTTTTCGGCTATCAATCTACTATCCCAATGGGCCGCTAGCATTACTCGATTGGTATGGTCAGGATTAAAAGAGGCAATAATATTATAAGATTCTTTATCTTCTAAGCCTAAAAAAGAAGCTTTAAATTCTTGTACTTTTACTTCAGCGCCGGTAGCTTTTAATTTTTCAACGAACCAATCTTTAGTCGCTTTATGCTCAGGAGTACCAGGGATACGATGACCAAAAGAAAGTTGCTTTTCAGTGTATTCGTAAGCTAGATCTCCATTGAACTTTGGAATTTTTACCCTAGGCTTTTGTACTACTGGCTTAGGTGTAGGTTTTGTAGTGGTATCACTTTTACAAGATGAATATCCTATCAGTAAGCCAATAGATAAAAGTAGTATTGATAAATATTTCATTTCAATTGTGTTCAATGCTAAGATGAGTACTGGATCAGTACTTTGCTCTAACGTGCTATTAATATAGTTTATAAGAAATTACATTGACCAAGACGTACCGTCTTTACCATCTTTAATCTGAATTTCTAATTCTTTTAAGCTATCACGGATCTTATCGGAGATACCCCAATTTTTGCTTTCTCTTGCTTCCTGTCTGAGTTCGATAACTAGCTGCATAAGACCATCTAATACTTCTCCTCCTGCACCAGCAGCAGTATCGTCCATAAGACCAAATACATCAAAGATGATAGCTCTAAGCTTGCTCTCTACAATATCTAAGGTCTTTTGAGAAACTTCTGCAAGAGAAAGAGTGCCAGATTTCAAACTGTTTATTTTCGTAACGACCTCAAAAATACTAGCGATGGCTCTTGGCGTATTAAAATCGTCATCCATATGCTTATATACATCTTCGACGAGATCAAGTAGCTCTTTGTTAAGCGTTCCTTCATTATTTTTCGCAGTACCTCTTAGGTTGCTGAGAGTCTTGAGACCTTCCATGAATCTCTTGTAACCTTTCTCCGCTGCTTGTAATACGCCATCTGTAAGGTCCGAAGTAGATCTATAGTGAGATTGTAAGAAGAAGAATCTCACTACCATTGGGCTATATCCTTTACTGATATGCTCACTTTCGCCGCTAAAAAGTTCTGGAGGCATTATGCTGTTTCCATCACTCTTAGACATCTTCTTACCATTCATGAGTAGCATGTTGGTATGTAGCCAGTAGTTGACAGGTGAGCATCCACACGATCCCATGTTTTGAGCAATTTCATTTTCATGGTGGGGAAACTTGAGATCATTACCTCCACCGTGTATGTCAAATCTCTCACCTAGATACTTAGTACTCATAGCTGAACATTCCAAGTGCCATCCTGGAAATCCTTCAGACCATGGAGAATGCCATTTCATAATATGTTCTGGTGCCGCTTTCATCCAGATCGCAAAATCTGATGGGTGGCGCTTGTCTTCTTGGTTCTTTAGGTTGTCTCTTGACTCTGCTTTGAGGTCTTCGATCTTACGACCAGATAACTTACCGTATTCTCCAGTATCTTCTGCTAGCTTAAGTGTATCAAAGTACACTGAGCCATTGGCTTCGTATGCATATCCATTTTTAAGGATTTGCTCGACCATCTCTATCTGCTCTATGATATGTGCCGTTGCTCTTGGCTCTATACTCGGCTTTTTAGTATTGAATACATCCATCATGTGATGAAATCCATTAGAGTACTTCTGCACCACTTCCATAGGCTCTAGCTTTTCCGCTTTAGCTCCTTTGAGGATACGATCTTCGCCATCGTCGAGTAGGTGACCTACATCAGTGATGTTACGGACATACCTTACTTTATATCCTAAATGTAACAGGTATCTATAGATCATATCAAATCGTACAAAAGTCATACAATTACCCATATGTACATCATTATAGACCGTCGGTCCACATACATACATTCCTACATATCCTTCGGTAATCGGTTTGAATACCTCTTTCTCGCCACTAAGGCTATTGTACATCTTTAGCTCTCTATTCATAACTGCAAAAATACGATGATATTATATATATCATATAATGGTTTGTGTTAATGTGTTTTTAATGCTGTTTACTTTTGCAATTTTTCTTTAGAACATAAATGATCTAGATTATATCTAAACCGCTAAATTAAAAATGACTCGCAAATCAAAGCCTGCGAGTCATTTTTAATTATGTACTTAATAAAAGTTATTATCTAAATAATGTGACATCTCCTCTAAATGATTCAGGGACTTTACTAGCTATGGCACATTCATTTAAAATAGGCACTATGTAGTATCCATATACTTCAGCTGGAGCAATATCGCCATCAATGGTTCCATCCCATCCTTGTAAGCCATTTGTATTGTCATATACGAGATCTCCTATTCTGTTATACACTCTGAACTCTTCGTATCCAATTACTCCAGAGGTATTAGCTTGTAAATTAGCAAGTCTGAAATAATCATTGACCCCATCTCCATTAGGAGTAAATAGGTTTGGAGCTTCTATCTCGACAGGATCACTAAATTCGATTGGTTCTGTTATTACTATTTCACAAGCGTTGCCTTCGGCTTGAATCGATAATGTCACTATGGTTTCATTACCCTGAACATCGTTATCAAATACTTGAGTAATAGGGTCTACATTGTTAAATACTTCACCAAGACCAAAATCCCAAGACCATGAGGCAACTCCAGAAGTATCTGTAAGTACAAATGTAATACTATCACCTCTACAGACTACGTCATTTATTATTTCGTAACTACCCTCTACGCTTACTACTGTGTAGCTAGCTGATGTAGTATCAGAGCAGCCATAATCCGAAAGTGTCACTAATGTCATTTCGTGTTCGCCTTCAGTAAATGTAAATGTTGGGCTCTCTAAGAGTGTAGATTTACTACCATCAGCACTAAACCAGATATAACTCTCTGGATTATTATTTAAGGTAGAGGTATTTTGAAAGTCAATGGTTCCAGGAGCACATACTACATCGTTAGGTCCTAATAAGTTACCGTTATTAGAAGCGGTAAATGATGCTATTGGAGGATCTGTTACTAGGATTTGTAATTCTTGTTCGTTTTGACATCCAGTAGATTCTTCAGTAAGGTTAAGGGTCACATTATATGTACCAGATGTATTATACTGAATAGTATCTATTGATTGTGTGCTTGATTGTCCATTATCAAAATCCCATAAGTAATCTAAGGTAGAACCTTGGCCGGTAATATCCACCGCTTCAAATTCTACTTCTCCTCCTATACAGATAGGTTCTGGTACTGCAGTAATTCTAGTTAGGGGACGATACACATCTATATTTCTTTGGATAGTGTCTACACACCCTAGGGCATCTTCTACTGCCAAGTATATTGGTAATTCAGTGAGGTTTAGATCAAAGAAATTAAATACTTGATTTGGATTTTGATCTTGAGAAAATTCATTTAGACTTCCTGATCCATTAGCGCCTTCGAGGTAGCTCCATGATACTATTGTCGTGTCACTGCTAGTTAAGTCCGTAAAATTCACTTCAGCTGGGAAGCAAATCGGTTCTTTGTCAAATTCGAATAATGGTTGAATCGTAAATACATCTACAGTATCTGAAACTGATTTTGTACAACCATTGATATCTTCTATAGTCAGCTTGACGATGTCTATACCCGAATTGGGAAAACTATGCTTGAGTACATCTTCAGCGACTCTTCGTGGTCTACCATTTTGTTGGAATGACCAAGTATATCCTTTGTAGCAATTATCGTCAACATCTATAGAAAGTGATGCATCAAGATCATATTCTATATTATCACAAAGATTATCTGGTAGATCAAATACAGGAACTAGTTCTCTCGCAAAGATAACTACTGAGTCGATATGACTAGGACATCCAGTGGTCTCATTAAAGGCCTCAAGGTATACTGTATAATCTCCAGACTCAGGGAATGTATGAGTGAAGTCTGAATCTGTATATGTAATATCTACACCCGACGTATCTTCTATAGTCCATAGTATACTTGTAGCCATTTGACTACTATCAGAAAACATTACAGCCAGTGGATCATCACAATTTATCATATACCATAGGTCTGCTTGTGGTCCATTGACGGTAATAGCATTTGCATCAGTGATTACGGTCCGACATCCATTATAATCGACAGTATATTCGATATCAAACATTCCTGTATTATTTTGGAATGTGTGAGTTAAGGTACTTTCGCCTTCACAATGATGTGATCTTCCATCATCTGTACTAAGATTAAATGCATCTATCCTTGGATCTATATTAATAGCATTGAGTGTAACAGATTCTCCAAAGCAAATCTCTGATTGGTCAAGTTCGTATTCTATATTGATTTGTTCTCCTACTTCTATGAGTACTGCCCAAGATGTATCTATACACCCAGCTTCATTTTCTATAACTAACGAAACTAGATACTCTCCTGGATCATTGAATGTATAGTTGTGATCATCATTATTAGTAAAGGTCTGAGTATCACCATTGCCGTAATCATACGTATAGGTAAGTATCGGTTCATATGATGTACTTGTATCTTGGAATGTGACGCCTAATGGCGCGCATCCATGATGAACAGATGGAATAAAATGCGCCTCTGGTAATTGCTGTGAATAATAGTCGTCGAGTACAGCAATACAACCTTGTTGGGTTGTGACTACTAAATCTATCAAAACGGAGTCTTCTAAATTGATAAAGAAAGAATCTCTTGGAGGAGTCTCATATGTAGCGGTGTAAGACATTTGTCCTGGCTCACCAAACCATACATAACTTGCAAATGTCTCTGTAGTAGTGATTTCAACTACCGCAGGGTTGAGGCAAGTGTTTTCAGGGTCGATAATCACAGCTACTTCTGGATCTTGAATGAACACCTGGAAAGTAGTATCAACGATACAATTCGCATCTCCACCAAGCTGTCCTACCATAGAAATGGTAACAAGTCCAGCTTCTTCAAAAATTACTTGAGGTTCTTTTACATTAACAGAGGTCTCGATAGATACAGATTCAGGAAATGTCCACAAAAAAGAATTAGCGGCCGTAAAATTGGTCATCGTAGTAAGTGTATTAATACAAAGCGTATCATTAAAGCCAAAATCTGCTAATGGAGCTCCTATACTTATTGTTCTTGATGTAGTCGCTACACAATCTCCTTTGGTAAGCGTAAGTGTAGCTTCGTACATACCTTCTTCAGTATATTGATGTATTGTACTTGGCGAATCTGTCGATGATGCTCCATCCCCAAAATCCCAGCTATATGTAACGCCTGGTTTTACCTGCCCACTAGTAAAAAATACAGTAGCTGGCACATCACAAGTAGCACTTGGATTAGCTGCAAAAAAAGCAGATAATACATTGTCGTCAGAAACTTCGATTATATCAGTAAATAACATAGAGTTATTACAACCCGCTATATCTGTAAATACTTCTAAATTAATAGATGTTAGCCCTGATTGAGTGTAGAAGTGTATTGGGTTTTCTTGAGTAGAAGTAGACCCATCTCCAAAATCCCATCTGTATCCAGTTACAGTGATTCCATCTGGCACAACGCTATTGTTAGTGAATTGGTATCTACGTGGATTACATGGATCTATTAAATCTGCTGCTATTTGAATGTCAACATCATCAAATACAGTAATAGTCACAGTCCCTATTTCACCACCTCCGGTTCCTTCATTTAGTGATACTTCATAAACACCTGGAGAGGAAAAGATATGGGATGGAGAAGCTTCTGTAGATCCTGCGGTACCATCTTTGAAGTCCCAGAAAAAGGCTGCTTGGCCTGCAGGTGGAGAGAATTTTACTTCGAGAGGCACACAGCCTTCTACAAAATTAGCTGATTGTGCATTAGCAAATTGTGCCACTAATGCGACTATGCTGATGGATAATATTAATTTATATATCGTATTCATATTGTTTGTCTTTATTCAATGGTTATCATTTCGGGTGCAAAGTCTGTTTACTATTTCAAATAGAAAACAAAAAATAATTACCACATTTTACGAGAGCTTTCTAACCATGTATTGGCCATTCTTATATACTGTTCTCTGGTAAATCCGCATGGAGGAACACCATTAGTAGGTTGAGTATAGTAGGACATAATATTACCGACATCAGGTTGGTAATATGCGCCATTTACATCTAAGCCAGTAAAAATAAATTCACCATTGTTGCCCAACCATAAAGTGTCAGAGCCTTCTACGTATGGATCTGCAGGGGTGTCACAGATGAGATCTCCTGCTGTTTCACAGTTAGATCCATTAACCGTCTCAGTACCACCTTCGAATGTATGAAGCAGTCCAAATAAGTGACCCATCTCGTGCGGTAAGCATGAACCTTTGAGATAGACTTTTGCATTGTTTGCATTTGCTACTTGTCCTACACCAGCAAAACCACATAAGTTAGGATCATCAAATCGATCTACTAGATAGATATTGATTCGGTTTTCTTGATAAAACAATCTATTGATTTCATCAACTCTATAATCTCTACTTAGAGAATCCCATGTCCAATTTTCGAGCGTATCTATATTGCAAATTTCGAATTTGGTACAAATAGGTGCAAAATATTGATTAGTAGCAGCGATTTCTGCTTCCATAGCGGCTACATCCCAACTAGTAGTGCGAAGGCTATCTAATGTTACATGAAAATAAACCGAGAAGGTTTTATTAAGACAAGGCAGTTCCTTGTCAAAGGTATGTAGATCTTGGGCGCTTATATTTAAGCTACTCATGATTACCGCTATTGTTAAAAGGATATATTTTTTCATATTGATATTATTCTTCTTGCTTTAAATAAGGATGGGGTATTATAATCTTGGGCAGAGTAGTATTGGGTCTATTTTGGGTTTTTTATTCCAAAATATAATTTTGCTGATACCTAGTTCAAAAGCGCCCAAGCCACTATTGGCATCAGAGGCTCCTGAAAGCGTATGATCATATCCAAGACCTACTTTCCAGGTT
>CALKJD010000044.1 GCA_937995755.1 uncultured Saprospiraceae bacterium
AGCTCTTCTAATAAAACCATTTCTTCTTATCGCCCCAGGAACCTCGTCTGATGTGATTCCATCATCATTAACAATATATTGTCCTGTAGCTCCATCTACTTCGTTTCCGAATGTAAAATCATCGCTAAATACAGTTTCAGCTCCACCATTTGATGCAACTATTTTATCCCATTGTACTTCGCCATTAGCATCTCTAAAATCTCCATCACTAGCGAACTTACCTCCTAGTCTACCGATGTCTCCAGTTCCACCACCTCTACCATAAGAAGCATAAACTACTGTTGATATTTTAGACTTTTCGCTTAATTTAAGATCCCAGTTAAGAGATACGATAGGCTTATGGTAGAAATTTCTTCTCCAGTTAAACTCTTCACCATTTAATGTTCCATGGTTATAATTATACTTGTTTCCATACTTTCTATAGTCTGCAAGCGTCGCCATATTAAAGAAACTTGTTGTTCTTTGATTATGTACTTGAGGTGCACCAGTCACAGTAAATTGGAAGTTGTTTTTTCCTTTATCCCACCCTAGTCCTAAAAAATAATTATATCCTTCAAACTGAGTTCCTGTAACATATCCATCTCCAGTAGTTCTACTTAATAATACAGAACTTGCGAAACCACTTTCGCTTTTACCAGAAGAGTATGATACTAGTGTCTTTAAATAACCATCATTACCAACTCCTACAGATACTGCACCACCACGTTCTTTATCAGTTGTCTTTGTAAGAACGTTGATCGTTCCTCCTACAGAAGATATCGCTAACTTAGATGATCCTAAACCTCTTTGTACTTGCATTGCTGTAGTTACATCAGCTAATCCTGCCCAGTTTGACCAATAAACAGCTCCATTTTCCATATCGTTAACTGGAACACCGTTAATAAGTACAGCAGTATTAGTTTGATCAAAACCTCTGATATTAATTCTACTATCTCCATATCCACCACCAGATTTAGTAGCATAAACAGATGGTGTAGAGTTTAATAGTTCAGGAAGTTCTTGGTTTCCAATCTTAGCTAATTCAGTAGCACGTATTGTTGAAACGGCTACTGGAGTTCTTCTATCTCTAGCGATATCAACTACACCAGTAATTACAACTTCGTCAAGTCCCATTCCTTGTCTAAGTCCTACAACACCAAGATCTAGACCTTCAGAAAGATCATATACCATAGTTTCATAGCCTAGGTAACTAATTTCTAATTTACTTCCTGCATCCTCTGGCTTATTCAGTGAAAAATTACCATCAATATCCGTAATAGTTCCTACTGTACTACCTTGAATAATAACAGATGCACCAATAAGTGGATCTCCATATTCACTGTCAGTGACAGTACCTTTAATCATTTGAGCGGTTACACTCAGAGTCATTAATAGCCCTAGAGCTAGTGTAAATAATTTTTTCATGTTTGTTAGGTTTAATTAAACAGTTGCACAAATATGGCACTTAAACCTAACATATATAAAAAAATCATATAAAATTTTAACAGATACCTAACATTTGACCATTGTGTAATCACAAGGTTATCAAAAGGTTATGGATTTCAATGTCTTACAGGGCATATTAAAGATTTACTTGTTAAGTAAATCTTCACATTAATCCTTAATTGGCAAAAATACTTCTGCCATCATACACCTCACACTTCCTCCTCCCAGCGTTTCAATAGTAGTAATAGGAATCGGCAAAATGTTAGTGAGTTCAGAAAGTGTTTCTAACTGTTTTTTTGTCAATGAATCATATGCAGATTGAGACAAGACCAGGTACCTTTCTCCCTCCGCATTAGCCACTTGAAGCATATTACCTGCAAAATGCTCCATCTGATCATAAGAGATTTCAATTATTTTCTTACCTGTAGCTTCTAGAGACTCAACAACTTCCTTTTTCTCCACTTCATTCTTGATACTATCAAGGCAGATCACGCAAAAATCTACGCCTAGTGCCATCATTACATTGGTATGATAGATATCTTCTCCTTCTCTATCTACTGATCTAAAGGCAATTTTCTTAGCCCCCATTAACACTGAGTACTTCTCTAATATCACTATATCTGTACGAGGACTGAGACAAGCATATACTATATTATGTTCTCTATCAAAGAGCATACTACCTGTACCTTCGAGAAACCTATTCTCTTCTTCGTAATAGTCAAAAGTGTATCTCTTCTCTACCTTATACTTTTCTCCTAAGGTATCAATGATATCTTCTCTCCTCTCTATACGTCTATTTTCAGCGTACATCGGATAAGTGATCACCGTACCATCCTTATGGAAAGAGATCCAGTTATTGGGAAAAATTGCGTCTGGCTTGACCGGCGTAGCTGTATCTTGTATGACTTCTACGGTAATCCCTTTCGACCTTAGTGTAGATACCATCTCATCAAACTCTTCTATTGCTTTCGCTTTGATCATTTCATTATCATAATCTCCTTCCGTTTGGAATGAATTATTAGCTGCTGTTTCTTCATTAAATTGAAAACTTGCAGGTCTAATCATCATTATTTTATCCGTAATCTGTCTCATTGACTTTATTTTCTTAAATATGAATTTTGGCATTAGGTCTGCAGATATTCACCTCTAGCACAACTTGGTAACGACTCGTAGATAATTGCCATCAAAAATTTCTACGAAGATAGTAGACCAAGTGATTTTGCCAAACAATAAACACTAATCCAATATTGATTTTTTTCTTGACACGTCCTTATCCATTGGATGCCGAAGATTTCATTTCTTCTGCCAAGGTTTCACCGAGATAACTATCTATAACACTATGCGCGAGATAGATGACAGGAGTCAAGAGTATCGCTACCATAAACTTGTATATATAGTTAACAGTACCGATGGCTAATACCATTCCCAAATCCCAATTGGCACCAAAGTAAAAGGCAATGATCAAGACTACATAACTATCTATAAACTGAGATACTAGCGTCGAACCTGTTGCTCTCAGCCATACCTTATTTTCACCAGTAATCTTTCTGATCTTTTGAAAAACGAAAACATCAACTATCTGCCCCACTAAGAATGCCACTGTAGAACCCGCAATTATCCACAAGCCCTGCCCCATTATTTTTCTAAATGCTAGATTCATATTTGATATAGAATTAGTGCTATCACTAACATCCAATCCACTAGTACTTGTCCACCATTCATTAGGGGTACTATATATCGCACCATATATCATCACAAATGCGAATAATATCAAGCCCACTGTCATATAAGATAAGAATCTGACACGCTTAACGCCAAAATACTCATTGATAACGTCTGTCATGATAAATATCACTGGCCAAAGAATAACTCCTGTAGTCAGATTAAATCCCAATCCTTCTACTCCGAGTATAGACCAATCAAAAGGCTCAAACCCTAAAGTAGCCTCTAAAGAGAATATTTTTCCTCCTATGACCTCCGCGACAATAGCAGTAGTCACAAATAGTCCTGCTAATACAATGAATAGCTTTACGCTTTTGTGATTGAGAATATTATCCATCATATTATTATAAGGCATTTAATATTTTGTCTATGTTAATCTAATTAGGGCAAAATGACAGTCGTGGTTACATTTTATATAGGTTCTCAGCACGACCTAAGCATTTTAATGAAAAGATAGTAATACCTAATGAACACTATATCCATCTATTTGATTAATATTTGTGACAATGAAATATACGTACCTCATTCTAACACTCATAATCTTATTATCTGCATGCCAATCGGATAGCGCTGCAGCTCTAGATAATATGCTACGGAATCAAGGTAAATCAGTCGATCATGAACTAGAAATTATAGAAAATGCTTACCGAGCGGTAGAGTCTAGTGTATTAGTGTCTTCTCGAAGGTCTCAAATTCGTGCTGGTGTTCAGCATAATTATACAATATATAGCTCTAATGGACTACCCGTAAAGATTGATTATGATTTAAAGGGAGATACTTATACGGTGAAAGCATCATATTACATACATGACACTATACCCTATTATATCAATGGTACTATGCGTGATCAGGACATAGCATCTGGCAGGTATACACACCAAGAGTTACATACCTACCTGAATGGTAAGAAAGTGATAAAGCAACTAAGAAAGACTGCTGTAAATCTAGAGAATAGAGCAAGTGACTTAAGTAGTATTCCTACTGTAGATATCACTAAAGATATCAAGCAACCAGATTTGGATGCTACTTTGAAATACGAAGAAGTAAGAGATATATTAAATATGCTATAGACTTGTTTTGTATTGAAATCAAGAACAATCTAAATAGCCCATTAAATTAAAAGAAATAGATCGATTGGATATTATGCCAAATGAAAATCGAAACTTTATATAAAATCAGAATACAATTATGAAAATACCTATCAATCTCAAAGCAGGATCAGTAGATAAAGAAGAAAAGAAAGAAGTGATCATTGGAATCGATCTAGGTACCACAAATTCTCTTGTTGCCTATGTGGACGGAACTGAAACTAAAGTCATCAGAGATGCAGCAGGATCCAATGCCCTAGTACCATCTATACTGCACTTTAGTGAAGATG
This sequence comes from uncultured Saprospiraceae bacterium, assembly GCA_937995755.1. GTDB lineage: Bacteria > Bacteroidota > Bacteroidia > Chitinophagales > Saprospiraceae > UBA1994. The sequence goes on from CALKJD010000044.1 coordinate 4,526, forward strand.
GTGTAGTGGTGGGTAATGTGGCTAGAGAAAAATTGATCTCAGCTCCTGAGCGTACGATATACTCAGTAAAGAGACTTATGGGCAAATCGTATGCTGATCTCGAAAGCCTCAAAGCAAGTGTTGGGTACAATGTAATAGATCAAGACACAGAAGCGCTAGTAAAAGTAGAGATCGATGGCAAGTACTATACACCTACAGAGCTATCTTCGGAGATCCTCAAAGAGCTAAAATCTAGAGTAGAGAAACATCTCAAAACCAAAGTAAACAAGGCCGTAATCACCGTACCTGCATACTTTAATGATGCTCAGCGCCAAGCTACAAGAGATGCTGGAAAACTTGCTGGATTAGAAGTACTGAGAATTGTAAACGAACCTACTGCTGCTAGTCTAGCATATGGTATAGGATTATCAAAAGATGATGAGCAAACGATAGTAGTTTATGATCTAGGTGGTGGAACTTTCGACATTTCTATTTTACAAATACAGAATGGAATTTTTGAAGTGTTGGCTACACATGGAGATACACATCTGGGAGGCGATGACTTTGATAAAGTGATTATCGACTATTGGCTCACTCAATCTAATATATCATCTGCAGAACTCAATCAAAACAAATCTCTTGGTCAAGAATATAGAACTGAAGCAGAGAAAGCTAAAAAAGCCATTAGTACTGTAGGTTCTTACAGTACTACCATATCCAATCAGGAGCTGCACATAGATGAGCAAACATTTGCTACGTTAGCTAAAAGTCTTATCGACAAGACTCTTAATGCCTGCAAGTTAGCAATGAAAGATGCTAAACTAAAAAATGAAGATATAGACCAAGTAGTATTAGTCGGTGGATCTACCCGAATGCCTATCGTCAAAACGGCTGTATCTGATTATTTTGGACAAGCAGCTAATGACAGTCTAGATCCAGATGAAGTGGTAGCCATCGGTGCCGCAATACAGGCGGACATACTAGCTGGTAATCGTAAAGATCTATTATTAATAGATATCACTCCACTCTCTATGGGAATAGAAACTGTAGGAGGCCTCATGGATGTTATCATCAGTCGAAATAGCAAAGTACCTACTCGAGCAGGAAGACAATATACAACTAGTGTGGATGGTCAAAAGAATCTTAAAATTGCAGTCTATCAAGGAGAGCGTGATCTCATAGAACACAATCGTAAATTGGGAGAATTTATTTTGAGAGATATCCCTCCAATGCCTGCAGGAATTCCGAAGATCGAAATCAAATTCATACTTGATGCTGATGGGATACTCACTGTAAAAGCAACAGAATTGAGATCTAATGTAGAGACTCAGATGGAGATCAAATCAGCTTATGGTATCTCTGAAGAGGACATGGCTCGTATGCTTATTGACTCTTTACAGAATGCAGAATCTGACATGAAGGCAAAAGCATTACTAGAATCAATTAACGAAGCCAATAATATCGTGATGGCTACGGATAGATTTTTAGAACAAAATAAAGATGCTTTAAGTGAAGAACAGGTAACTCAAATACTAGCACTGAAAGCAGAATTACAAGCGAGCACAAAAGGAGAAAACAAGGACAGCGTAGAAGCTGCGATGCAAGCGATAAATGTATATACAGAACCATTAGCTCATGAAGCCTTAGATCGTAATATTGGCAAGGCTCTGAAGGAAACTAAATTGTAAACATTTTTTCAGAACAAGATTACTTCCATTATCCAGGCTAAAATTTAGTATTACTTCGTCCTTGTCTAAACATCATTTATGACAGGTAATTCATCTATTATAAATTATAGATTGAGATTTTGCGGAAGGTATAACAGAGAGAGTTATTGTCCTTTATTAATTTAGTATTGAAAACAAATTCATCAACATAACTCACAATAATTGCCAGCTTGGGCAATCATATCTGGGAAGAACTTAAAGAAATTATCTCTATAGTATTCATAATCTTCGAGAAGATCATCTGTAGCCAAAGAGAAGCTATTAGTAAACCTCGCTCGGCCATCAATAATATCAAATACGCCTCTAATCGCTTCTGGCGAACTGCAAGTCATTAGGAAGTTACTTGCGATCATTTTATTGAGTCTAATGACAATATCTTCCGGCAGATTATGTAGGTGCTTTTTAATCACTTCGTAAATACCATTACAGAACTCTTGAATATCTTCGCCTGAGTATCTCTCCCACTCCAACGATAGTACATAATCATAGAATATATCTATCACTACAGGAGCATATTTGCGATGATGATCTCTTAGTTTTTGCGTTGCTTCTTTTACCATGGGATGATCATCTGTATATCGATCTATCAATCTGTGCAACTCAAACCCTTTATGGTATTGCTCTGGCAATTCTCTCAACCGCTTAATATTCATCATGTCTACTAGCATATTACCGATAATGAGATCTTCATCGCTGCAAGAAAGGTACATATGGGCTAGATAGTTCATAGGTGTGATGTATATTTATAGTATGAAAGATGGTCTCGAAATAAAGCGTGAGTTATATCGTAAATGTACTGAGTATATTGATCATAGAATCGATTCGATACAAAAGAAATTAAATGACGTGGCTGAATCGCGTAGCAATGAAACAAAAAGTAGCGCAGGAGATAAACATGAGACTGGAAGGACCATGATGCAGCTAGAAGAACAAAAAGCTACTGTTCAATTGTTTGCTGCGCTAGAGGTAAAACAAACACTCAATCAAATCAATCTCGAGCACATCCATAATACAATAGGATTAGGTTCTCTGATTCAGTGTAACAATGCAAATTACTACATCGCTATAAGTGCAGGAAAATTGAAAATAGACAACATTATATATTATAGCATTTCCATGCAATCTCCTATTGGATTACACTTAACAGGTAAGGGCGTCGGAGATCAAATTGAGTTTAATGGAAACGTAATCAAAGTCATAGATTTGTATTGATTATGTAGCCCACTTTCATTACTACCAATCATTCTATCTCGGTTACTCACAAGCAAGTGCTATTCTATCGCTCTTTTCGATACTCAATTATCCGCGCTTGATCAACTTAAAGCTATCAAGATACCAATCCATCTCATCATTGAGGCTGGTATTTTTTTCAGAATATACTTTGATGTGATAAAACCTATCGCCTACGAAAAACATACGCGACTTCATTACATATGTGTTGTTTTTGTATTGGCAACGATATAAATATCCATCTATCCCATCCACCGTAGATTTAGCACTATAGGCAAGAGTGCCACCAATATCATATGATGTCGCTTGTGCGGTTTGCTCGTAGAAAAACTGCTTGAGATCGAGGCTATCTTCTGGAAAAGTACCATCTGGGTAATCATAGTACTCGATCAAATACATTAAATTAGGATTCTGATCGTCAAACTGAGGAGCTAACATATAAGAGTGGAGTTCCATAGGTCCAATACTAGTTGTGATTTCTTTCTCAAGATACTCAGGTTCTGAAGGTGCTGTCATAGTAAAGGAACCATCCCTGGATTCAAAGGTTACCCAATCTGACCAATTAGAAGTCTGAGATGAAACTAGTGTAGACATACTCAGAAAGATTACAAGATTTAAACCTTTTAATAGGTACATATATGCAGTATTTGTCAGTTAGTTATTACCTTACTCATATGCTAACGCTATCACGCTACATAAAACTCCGCTACATCATAAGGATTAACATTTTCTTATTAATAGCATGCGCAAGTATAGGATGCAAAGATGACAAGCTTTCTACTCAAAGCAATGCTTCAGCAGAAGAAATTTATTTAGATGACTTTAAACCCAATCCATTTAAATGGGGATACATAGATCCGAAAGGAAATCTTGCGATTAAGGCTATCTACGATGACAATCGCGATTTTTCAGAAGGCTTAGCCGCGGTAAATTTCAAGGGTAAATGGGGTTTCATCAATAAAAGAGGTGAAATCATAATCGATTACCAATATCGTACTACTTCAGAGTTTTCCGAAGGTCTAGCGATAGTTAGAAGATTTGATCGAGAGTATATAACTATAAATAAGACAGGGGACGTAATCGCTACAGGTGATTTTGATGAGCAATATCCTTATCAAGATGATAGGAGTAAAATAAAGAAAGACGGTCGATATGGATATGTGAATAGAGATGGTATCAGAATAGATACTTCCGTTTATCTAAAGGCAAGTAATTTCGAAAATGGAAAAGCCATAGTTCAAACTATAGAGGGCTATCAAGTCATCGACAAAAAATTAAAGTCGTTAACCAATGGTAACTATGACAAAATATACCAAAGTAATTCTCGATATTGGAAATTTAGAAAGGGTCAAAAATATGGCTATCTAGACTCTGAAAATCAATTTCGAATATGGCAAAGAGACTTAACCCAAGCGGGTCCATTTGAAGATGGGATTGCATGCATTCAGATTGACAACACTAATTACATACTAGATACAACTGGAGCTAAGAAAGAAATACCCTATCCACGTATTCGCAATCTGTCACATCGAAAAATTGCCTTTTACAACAAGGAAAAGTATGGAATCATCAATCATAAAGGTGAAATCATAGCTCCAGAAATATATGATGCATTATATAAGTACGCTGGCAATCGAATAGGCTATCAAAAAGGTGAACTTTGGGGCTATCTTGATCTAAATGGTAAAGAAGTCACACCTCCTCTTTTCCCTTTAGTCTGGGACTTTAAGGATGATATCGCGAGGGCAATTACTAGTAACGGTATAGGATTTATAGATACCATAGGTAGTCAAGTAGTACCGCCGATATATGTGGAAGTACGTGATTTTAATGAAGGATTAGCTAGAGTGCAGATATTTAAATAATATCAATCAAAGAATAGTGTTTTCCGAACAACTGAAGCGATTTCATCGTGTATATTCTTTGCATTCTAAGTATGATAAGCCGATAAAAGCCTGGCTAATAAGACCATTATCGTATGTCGATAAATCTTCACACTTCGCCGAAACTTAATTTTAATGAGAGAAATGACTATTATATTTAGTAGACATTAAACCAACAATAAGATGGACGGATTAGAATATTATTTAGATGCTTTTAGAAATTGTCTAGACTTCGATGGAAGAGCAAGACGAAGTGAATATTGGTACTTTGTCCTTTTCAACTTTGTGGCTTCTTTACTTTTAGCAATTTGTGTATTTCTCCTTCCAGTTGTAGGCTTAGTTACTTATATGATTTATGTATTTGGAGTAATTATTCCTCATTTCTCGCTTATCATACGCCGTTTACACGATACCAATCGTAGTGGTTGGAATATGCTATTTTACCTTATTCCATTAGCAGGCACTATCATAATGCTCATATTTCTTGTAGAGGAAGGTACCTATGGACCAAATAGATATGGGCCTGATCCTAAGATGATAAATGAAGAAGACTCATACTTATAGCAATGATCTGTCATAGATTTCACCTTATACTTACATTCCGTTGTTTATATTTGCGGTCAATTGGCTTTAGAGTCATATAAACTATAAAATCACAAATAACATATATGGAATTTGACGTAATCATAATCGGCTCAGGACCAGGTGGATATCCTGCAGCAATCAGAGCATCTCAGCTAGGTATGAAAGTAGCTATAGTGGAGAAAGAATCACTTGGTGGTGTTTGTCTTAACTGGGGATGTATCCCTACTAAGGCTTTACTAAAGAGTGCTAACGTATTTGACTATATCAATCATGCAGAAGACTACGGTATCAAAGTAGCGAAGCCTAAAGCGGATTTTGGTGGAATGATCAGCAGATCTAGAGGCGTTGCAGAAGGTATGAGCAAAGGTGTTCAGTTCCTTATGAAGAAAAATAAAGTTACGGTAATCAAAGGGTTTGGTAAGCTCGCTAGAGGTAAGAAAGTAGTCGTGACAGATGATGAGGGTAAGAAAAAAGAATATTCTGCTCCACATATCATTCTTGCAACTGGTGGTAGAGCTAAAGAATTACCAAGTTTACCTATCGATGGAAAGAAAATCATAGCATACCGTGAGGCGATGACTATGCCTAAGCAACCAAAGAAAATGGTAGTCGTGGGTGCAGGAGCTATTGGTGTTGAGTTTGCTTACTTCTATAACTCGATCGGTACAGAAGTAACTGTTGTGGAATATATGGCTCAAGGTCTAGTACCAAGAGAAGATAAAGATGTATCTAAAGAGTTGACTAAAGTATTCAAGAAAGCTGGAATCAATGTAATGGCTAATACAGCTGTAACCTCTGTAGATATCAGTGGCAAAGGTTGTAAAGTAACCGTAAAAGGCAATAAAGACGGTAGTAAAGAAGAGGTGATCAACTGTGATGTAGTATTATCTGCTGCAGGAGTTACTCCAAATACAGAAGGTATAGGACTAGAAGCACTTGGCATCAAAACTGAAAGAGGTCTAGTACAAGTAGACGAATACTATAACACTAACGTACCAGGAATCTATGCTATTGGTGATATCGTACCTGGAGCTGCATTAGCTCACGTAGCTACTGCAGAAGCAATAATCTGTGTAGAGAAAATCGCTGGAGAGCATGTACAACCAATGGACTATGGTAACATACCATCATGTACATACTGTGCACCAGAAGTAGCAAGTGTCGGAATGACAGAAGCTGCGGCAAAAGAAGCTGGATACGATCTTAAAGTAGGAAAATTTCCATTCTCAGCGAGTGGAAAAGCAAGTGCAGCAGGAGCAAAGGAAGGTTTTGTAAAAGTAATCTACGATGCTAAATACGGAGAATTACTCGGTGCTCATATGATTGGCGCCAATGTGACTGAGATGATCGCAGAGATGGTAGTAGCTAGAAAACTAGAGACAACAGGACATGAAATCCTCAAAGCGGTGCATCCTCACCCAACGATGAGTGAAGCTATAATGGAAGCTACTGCACAGGCCTATGGCGAAGTAATTCACCTATAATTTTGCAACTTAAGAAACTATTTAGCTGATAATCGGATTAGCAATAATGTACCAAGCAGTAATTTTATTAACTTGATACATATTATTCATAAATAAAACAATATAACAAATGGGGTTATTTTCATTTTTAAAGAGTGCAGGTGCTAAACTTATGGGAACTAAGGCAGCAACTAATGATCTAAAAGCAGCAGCAGAAGTAGAAGCAGCGGAGGACAGAAAAGAAACAATGTTAGAAGCTGTAGTAAGATCTATGGGTCTTGGTGTAGATGATCTATCTGTAGACGTAGAAGGTGATACTGTTACAGTATTTGGCCAGACTGAGTCACAAGCAGACAGAGAAAAGGTAATCCTTACTCTTGGAAATATAGAAGGTGTAGCTACTGTAGATGATAGAATATCTGTAGTACCACCAAAAGATGTATCTGTATTCTACGAAGTGAAAGGTGGAGACTCTCTATCTAAAATCGCTAAGGCGCACTACGGAGATCCAATGAAATACATGAAAATATTTGAAGCTAACAAGCCAATGCTTAAAGATCCATCATTGATCTACCCAGGGCAAATGCTAAGAATACCACAAGACTAGTATCTAGTTGGGTGAAGACTTATAAGAGGTCAATAGCTATGTGCTATTGGCCTCTTTTTTTTTAGTTTGCAATCGTTGTTGGTTAACTGTTTTAGTTGAGACAACAAGAATTCTTCAACGAAAGCTAACTAAAATGTAAAGCAGAAATTTATTGCATTTTAAAAAATCACCACAAAATACTTATTTGATAAATTAGAGTATTGTGTTAAAAATGGCGTAAAAAAAATAAGGAGATGACATCGTCAAAAAAGCGTTGGCTGAATTTCGAAAACAAAAAACACCATCACAAGTCAATGTGATGGTGCTCTTATTAAAATTATGAACTTCTTTATTTAATACTATTTTCCAATTCTAATAAATCTCTGAACTTTGAATGCATTACCGTTAGTAACTCTTACGAAGTATGCCCCTCCTCTATAGTTAGACACATTAATCGTCCTAGAAGATCCATCATTCATATTATGATTAGTGCTCTTCACTTTTTTACCAAGCGCGTCGTATATATCAATATTAGATTCAACTTCTGTAAATTCTGTAAATTCTAATGTGATTGTTTCGCTTGCCGGATTAGGAAATATACGGTAAGATACTTCACCGATATTAGTGGTAAGATTTTCTGTACATGGTGTCCCTAAGTCTTCCGACCAATCTGAAGCCATATTTCCTTCACCGTCATACTCGATACTATTAGGAGATTCAAATGATGCAACAAAATTTCCATTAGTCCATACACCTGCGTTTACCGCAACTGATGATCTAGTGTGACCTGTCGCCCCCCACTCTACATAGCTTATAATTGCATCAGAACTTCCAAAACTATTCGTCGTGTAAAGTCCCATCTCACCATCAGCTTGATCTATAGTAAACCCAGCATTGACAGTAACATATTCTCCTGGCTCTAATATCAAGTCACCTCCACAAATTATGTCCAAATTAGATAGCTGAGTATACGCTGGAAAATTACATAACCAGTATGAGCTAATATCTTGACTTGCATTTCCTGTATTTGTTATTTCTACTTCGTCACTTCCATTTACTTCATTGATTACGATGGTCGCTTCTGTCGTTCCACAATCGACTCTATTCACTGATATCGCATTAGAGAATGAGAAGCAACCATCTAAATCTGCTGTATTAGCATCAACTTCTAATCCTGTAATACTTCCGTAGTAACTTAGATGCCATATTTGACATGTAC
>CALKJD010000045.1 GCA_937995755.1 uncultured Saprospiraceae bacterium
AAGATTACAAGTATACTTTTTAGATAACGAAGAGTTCTTCAAAAGAAAATTTGTCTTTAATGACGCTGATGATAAGCCGTTTGATGATAACTCAGATAGGATGGCATTCTTCTGTAAAGGCGTGATGGAGACCGTAAAGAAATTTGGATGGCCGCCAGACATCATTCACTGTCACGGTTGGATGACTAGTCTTGTACCTAAATATATCAAAACAGTATATCAAAACGACCCTATCTTTCAAGATAGCAAGATTGTATATAGTTTATATAATAATGACTTGAGTGAAGCGTTTACACCTAAGTTTCTCGAAAAAGCAGCTATCAACGACCTAGGTCCTGAGCAACTAGCTGAATATATGGAAGGCGATAAAGTAACACTAGCTAAAGGTGTACTAAATCACATCGATATCTTAGTTGAGGGAAGCGAATCATATGATGACGACGTTAGATCACTTATAGATGCAACCGAAGCAAGAGTAATACCTTACATCGGTGACATAGATGAATCCGTAATGCAGTGTATCGAATTATTTAAGGAGATTACAGCAGACGAGGAAGAAGAAGAGGAAGAAGCATAGTCAGAAATTATACTCAATAACATACCTACATGTACAGATTACTGTTGATTTTTACATTTGCCGTGACCCTACTTGGGTACAGTTGCAATGACCCTATTACTATAGAACTTCCGGAAAAAGACGATATAGAAATTATCTATACAGATACTTTTTCAGTGAATTCTAAAACTATCCAAGGTGAAATATCAACTACCTATGATTTAGGAATCAACTATACCACTTACCTATTAGGAGCTCTAGACGATGCTACATTCGGTAAGAGTTCATCTGACATCTATGTAGAAATTGATTTTGCAGGGAGTCTTCCTGACTTTACCAATGCCACTTTAGACTCCGTGGTTCTTATAGTAGAATATGACAACAATGGATTCTATGGAGATACACTGGCTACATTTGATATCGAAGTAAGGCGAATGACAGAGCAGATGACTGGAGATAGTACGCTATCTACTAAAACATGGTCTGTTGATCCTACTATTATTGGAAGCCGATCAATAGTACCTAATAGATTTGACTCCATAGCGATAGGTAGCCATTTAGATCCTGGCACTACCATAAATGTAGGTCCTCAGCTTAGAATACCTATGACCATGGAATTTGGTCAAGAACTGTTAGATGCCGATCCTGAAAACTATACTGATAGTGATGCCCTTATTGAATATATTAATGGACTTAATATTTCAGCAACCGCAAGCAGCAGTTCGATGATGGGAATAGACCTTAGTGATGTGACTAACTTATCAGGCACTAATAAACTAAGAGTGTATTATACTACTCCAGATACTACAGAAATTTTCGACTTTTCATTCAGATCGCGTTCAGCATCTACTTTCGTACATGATACGCAAGGATCAAAAGTTGAAAACTATCTAGCCAATGAAAATTTCAATAATGATGACTTCGCATTCTTTCAAGGAATGTCAGGCGTAGAGACTCAAATTGATTTTCCATCTGTGGAGATTCTGAGAGACAAAATTATTAATAAAGCAAAACTGACATATTATAGTGTTTCTGATCCTAGTGAAACAAATGTGATTAATACACCTGTTGCTATTTCTACTCTAACGTATATTGACAGCGAAGGAGAAAGAACATTAACTTCAGACGCCACATTTGGTATTAACACAGGACCATACAGTTCTATCCTTGGGGGTTTACCTGTACTTATTGACGAAACAAATGGTATTTATCAAACTACAGTCAACCTTACTAACCACCTACATACGGTATTTAGCCAAGAAGGTGTTAGTAGTTCTGTAATATTAACTCCATTACAGCGTTCAGAAAGATCTTCAAGAACCATTATATTTGGATCAGGTAGTGTGCAATACAAGCCAATATTAGAGATTACTTATACTAACATCTAGACAATTGGCTTATCTAAAAGAAATCGACTTAACCCTAGACACCTAAGGTTAATCGATGTATTGATTATAATAAAAATACAAAGTATCATGTGTGGAATAGTAGCATACATTGGTGACAAGGAAGCGTACCCTATCATCATAGAAGGACTCAGAAGACTAGAATATCGAGGATATGATAGTGCAGGTATATCTATACTTAATGGAGAAATTCATACCGTTAAGAAAAAAGGGAAAGTTCAAGCACTTGTGGATGCAGCTCTAAATGTCAATCTAGAAGGTACTGTGGGAATTGGACATACAAGATGGGCAACTCATGGAAAACCAGATGACCTTAATGCTCACCCTCACAGTTCAGGAAATAAGAGACTCTCCATCATTCACAATGGAATTATAGAGAACTATGCTACTCTAAAGAAAGCACTTATTGAATTGGGTCATGTATTTCATTCTGAAACAGATACAGAGGTATTGATACACCTTATAGAAGAGTATCAGTCAAGAGACAATTGCGACTTAGAAGAGGCGGTAAGAATCGCACTTAACAAAGTTGTAGGAGCGTATGCCATAGTAGTCATAGATAGTCAAGATCCAGACACAATCATAGGTGCGCGTAAGTCTAGTCCTTTAGTATTAGGAATAGGAGAAAATGAGTATTTCTTAGCATCTGATGCATCTCCGATCATCAAATACACTAATAAAGTAGTCTACTTAAACGACGAAGAAATAGTAAAAATATCTCGTAATGGCTCTTTCACTATCAAGACCATAGGTAATGAGATAGTGGAGTCACCTACGATCAAAGAACTAGACCTCAAATTAGAGGAATTAGAGAAAGATGGGTACGACCACTTCATGCTCAAAGAAATATTTCAGCAACCCACTACGATAGCTGAAAGTATGAGAGGCCGTATCAACGCGGACGAAGGTTGGGTACTGCTCAATGGATTAGAAAGATACATGAAACGTATCATGAATGCTAAACGAATCACGCTAGTAGCTTGTGGTACATCTTGGCATTCAGCATTAATAGCTGAGTACCTATTTGAAGAGCTTGCTCGTATACCTACTGATGTAGAATATGCTTCAGAGTTTCGTTATAGAAATCCAATTGTTTATCCTGAGGATGTTGTTATAGCTCTTTCTCAGAGTGGAGAAACAGCAGATACTTTAGCCGCTTTAGAATTGGCAAAAGAAAAAGGAGCACTTACTTACGGCATTGTTAATGTAGTAGGATCTTCTATTGCACGTATCACAGATTCTGGATCATATATTCATGCTGGACCAGAAATAGGAGTAGCTAGTACTAAAGCATTTACTAGTCAACTAGTGGTACTAACGCTTATGGCTATCCGATTAGGTCAAGAGAAAGGAAATATATCCGAAGGAGAGTTCAGAGAGCTACTACAAGCGATGGAAGACCTTCCTCGTAGAGTAGAAAAAATACTTGAACTAAATGATAAGATTAAATTCATAGCAAGCGAAATACAAGAGAGTAACCATGCTCTTTATCTAGGTAGAGGACTTAACTTCCCAATAGCATTGGAAGGAGCTCTAAAGCTTAAAGAAATTTCATATGTTCATGCTGAAGGTTATCCGGCGGCAGAAATGAAACACGGTCCTATAGCACTTATTGATGAAAATATGCCTGTAATAGTCATAGCCACCAATCTAAGTGCTAGAGAAAAGATCGTATCGAATATACAAGAAGTCAAAGCAAGAAAAGGAATTGTCATAGCTATCGTTAAAGAAGGAGATGATGTAATCAACGAAATGGCTGATTACACTATAGAAATCCCAGGAACAATAGAAACATTTACACCTTTACTATCTGTAATACCTTTACAATTACTCTCATACCATATTGCTGTCATGAGAGAGTGTAATGTAGATCAGCCACGTAACCTTGCTAAATCAGTGACCGTAGAATAACAAGCTACTCAGTCACAGCAAAACAAAAATAATGCAGCAATACGCACTAGAATACAATTCGGAAAGAGAAAATCTTATCATCTCTGAGCATGGAAGACACGTCCAAAAGCTCATTAATCATGCTATGACTATAGAAGATAGAGATAAAAGACAAAGTTTTGTCGAGTCTGTAGTCAATCTTATGCATCAGATGAATCCACAGACTAAGAATGTGGCTGAATACAAAGAAAGACTCTGGAAACACGCATTCCGAATATCAGATTATAAGTTAGATGTAGATGCACCAGAAGGCGTACTCATAACAAAGCCGAGCGAAGATACTAGAGTACCTAATCTTGGGTATCCTAAGATGGAGAAAAAGTTTCGCCATTACGGTCGTAATGTACAAGAGTTGGTTCGCAAAGCCCTTACCATGGAGCCAGGCGAAAAGAGAGATGCCTTTGTAGAGATCATAGGCTCTTACATGAAACTCGCATATCGCACATGGAATAGAGAGCATTATGTGAATGATGAAATCATAATGGCTGATCTAAGGGCATTATCTAAAGGAGAACTCGTAATGAGCGATGATATTACATTCAACAATCTGAAATATACGCCTCCTAAGACTTATAGTAATAACCGAGGTAGAAACAATAGCAGTAAAAACAGAAATAACCGCAAGAATAACAATAGAAACAATAGCGGTAAAAGCAATAACAATCGCAATAGAAATCGCAAATAGATTTCAATAATGAATCAGATCACTACAAACGAATAATAATTGATATACATCGTTTACTATCTGATCGCTATATATTAGAAAAATATTTAATACTTTAGAGCCAATATTCCACTAGGAGTATTGGCTTTTTTAATTTAACACGGATAAGTAAGAGGCATTACTAAGCATATACAGGTAACTAATACCACGTTAGACATTAACAGCTTTGGGCATTTTACAAAAATAAATAAGAAGAATAGAGTATGAGCAGCGAATCATTCAGAGTACAAGGAAACGCAAAACTAAGTGGAGTCATTACTCCTCAAGGAGCAAAAAACGAAGCATTACAAATACTTAGTGCAGTACTACTCTCAGGAGACAAGGTGCGCATCAATAATGTACCAGATATATTAGATGTACGTAAACTCATGGAGCTTCTCAAAGGCTTAGGAGTAAAAATAGAAAAGCACGCCGCTGAAGAATTTACCTTCCAAGCCGATGATATAGATCTAGATTATTTTGCCTCACAGACCTATTTAGAGAATGCAAAGCGCATCAGAGGGTCAGTTATGCTAATGGGGCCACTACTTGCTAGATTTGGACGTGCCTATCTTCCAAAGCCAGGTGGAGATAAAATCGGTAGACGTAGATTAGATACGCACTTCGGAGGATTCAAGAAACTTGGAGCAGATTTTAAGTTTGACGAGTCAGGAGAACAATTCTTCTTAGAAGCCGAAAAGCTTAAAGGTGCCTACATACTTATGGATGAAATATCTGTAACGGGTACAGCTAATATCGTAATGGCCGCAGTACTCGCAGAAGGCAAAACTCAAATCTACAATGCAGCATGCGAACCTTACCTACAGCAACTATGTAAAATGCTGAACAGGATGGGTGCTAAAATACAAGGTGTCGGCTCTAACTTACTTACTATCGAAGGTGTGGAAAAATTAGGTGGTACTGAACATAGAATACTTCCTGACATGATAGAAATCGGTAGTTTCATTGGCTTAGCGGCTATGACACAATCATCTATCACTATTAACAATGTATCTGTCCCTGATCTAGGAGTAATACCCGCTACATTCCGTAAAATGGGTATACAACTAGATATAGAAGGAGATAATATACACATCCCTGCTCAAGACGTTTATGAAATTCAAAACTTTATAGATGGATCTATCTTAACTGTTTATGATTCACCATGGCCTGGATTCACTCCTGATCTTATGAGTATCCTACTGGTTACCGCTACACAAGCCAGAGGATCTGTACTGATCCACCAGAAGATGTTTGAAAGTAGGCTCTTTTTTGTAGATAAACTAATAGACATGGGCGCACAGATCATACTATGTGATCCACACAGAGCTACTGTAATCGGTATGGCTAGACAAAGTCAGTTACGTGGTATAGAGATGAGTTCTCCTGATATTAGAGCTGGAGTATCTTTACTTATAGCTGCATTATCAGCAAATAGTGAAAGTATCATACATAATATATCTCAAATAGATCGTGGATATCAAAACATTGATACAAGGTTAAATGCACTTGGTGCCCAAATAGAAAGAATTACAGTCTAATATCCACTACATTAAAAAGTACCAACAACAACTTGGTCTCTTTCAAATTTGTAAAAAAAGTATACTTAGATAATCAAAAAAAAGGGGTGACACTATATAGTGTCACCCCTTTTTTTTGATTATCTAAGTATACTTTTTTTACAAATTTGAAAGAGA
>CALKJD010000046.1 GCA_937995755.1 uncultured Saprospiraceae bacterium
CTACGCTGCGCTCCGAGCTTAGGAGTCGCAAGGATGCTGCACCAATCACAAATGCTAGCTTTCTTTGAAGTGGCTCCTGCCCTCTCAAATAAAGCGGATATATTATCCGATATTCCTTGAGCTTACCCCTTGAGCTTGCCAATCTCTACGTTACACTTCGAGCTTAGGAGTCTCAAGGACGCTGCACCAAGGACAAATGCTAGCTTTCTTTGAAGTGGCTCATGCCCTCTCAAATAAAGCGGCTTCCTTATCCGATACTCCTTGAGCTTGCCAATCTCTACGCTGCGCTTCGAGCTTAGGAGTCTCAAGGGCGCTGTACCAAGGACAAATACTAGCTTTCTTTGAAGTGGCTCATGCCCTCTCAAATAAAGCGGCTATATTTGATCTTTATCTTTGTAAAACCAAAAACTGCCTTTTTTTGCCATTAAAATTCATACGATCCTTATCTATTCTTGAGATCAGTCTAATACAGACGATCCTCTATAGTCTTATATGGCTGAGTAATGAATATTTAGCTACCCTACTTACTTTTGTGATGGTACCCATATTCATAGGAATTACTTTCATCTCATGGCTCAGTGATCGTATTGAAGCTTCTCGTGTAGGTGGCAAGTATTATTTGGGTATGGCAGTATCGATTATAATACCTCTTTTGGTAGCCGCTTTCTTTGTTTGGGTATATGATGGCGTGATGGATATCTTGTGATTTCCAACCATAAATATTAAGACGCCTAAGATCGCAGAAATTTAGTAAGCTCACTATTTTAGATAATCACTAAGAAACATCTAAGTAATTTCAATTCTAAAATTCTTAATCCTGATTATTCCAGCAGTATAGTCATCATGCATAAAACACAACTCAATTCGCGATAACAGGCTAGGTCTTTCGCTTCTTCTTCTGAGCGGCTGGAAACAGTACATTATTTAATATCAGTCTATAGCCTGGACTAGTTGGATGTAAATTGAGATCAGTCTCTGGATCACCTACAAAGTGACGGTAATCTTCAGGATCATGTCCGCCATAAAAAGTAAATGTGCCATAACCATATGGGGAATGTATATATCTCACTTCACCTGCAGGTTTAGTCTCTCCTAGCACTAGTATCTCAGATTTAAGATGCTCTTTACGGTAAGCAGTCGCTTGCCCCATGAACCCTTTTACTGTACGCGTGTGATTTTGATTGAGCATCGTAGGGATCGGATCCCACTTAGCACTGAAGTCAAACAACGTAAAATAATCGTTCTCTGGTGTCACCTTACGATTTTTATTATCTATAGATGAGTGCTCATATTCCATAGGATTCATACGTAAGGTAAAATCTTTGAAAGCCAAAGTCTGCGTAAAATCTAATTTCTCTTCGACACCTTGCTCAGCACCATCACCATCATACACTTTACCACAGATATCATGTCCTTGGGCAGCCAAAGCAATATCGTAGGTATCCGTCGCCGAGCACATCGCAAACATAAACCCACCACCTTCTACATACTCTCTAATCTTAAGCGCCACTTGCAATTTCAACTGAGATACTTTTTCAAATCCCAAGCTAGTAGCTAAAGCTTCCATCTTCTTTTGATTTTCGCGATACCATGGTTTACTCCCTTGA
Source organism: uncultured Saprospiraceae bacterium (assembly GCA_937995755.1). Lineage (GTDB taxonomy): Bacteria > Bacteroidota > Bacteroidia > Chitinophagales > Saprospiraceae > UBA1994. The sequence continues at coordinate 1,608 of CALKJD010000046.1, forward strand.
GAAGCGTAAAACTTACCATATTGACCAGTAAAATCTTCGTGGTGAAGGTGTAACCAATCGTATTCAGCAAGCTTATCTTCCATGACATCTCTATCATAAATAGTCTCATATGGAATCTCGGCATAGGTCAAAACCAGCGTTACGGCATCATCCCATGGCTGTATTTTTTCTCCTCTAGCATTGAAATCTGGTGTATATACTGCAATCTTAGGTGCCTTTTCAAGCTTGATCGCTTCTTGATTCTTCTCTGGATTGGCGATTTCTTCTCTGATCGCCAAAAACTTAGCATTAGGTATTACCTCATAGTCTACTCCTCTTACCTTCAATTCGGCTTCTGCTCTAGTACTATGCTGAAAAGCAAAACTTCCTCCTCTATAGTTAAGTAGCCAATACGTCTCAACATCATTTTCAAGCACCCAGAAAGTAACGCCATAAGCCTTGAGATGATTACGCTGAGACTCAGCATCCATAGGTATCAAGATATATGAGGCCTTCGCCGCAAAGCTAATAACTATGAATGTGGCGATGAATAAAATTCTTTTATATGTAGGCATATTTCTATGTTGAAGGGTCTAAATGAATTTCGATAGTAAAAATAAAAATGAATTACTTTGAATCTATCCAATCAAAATAACGATTCGCACGTTAGAATAATTCTATATCTAAGTGATTAAAGAACGACAACTAGGTGAAAGTTTTCTTAATAGCTATCAAAATTAGGATCATTACTTTATATATCTACACAGTTTAGATTTATTTTTAATATTTGCAGAGCATTTTTAGTAGAGACATAACAGACATACGTGATTCAGAACTTACATTTTCAATATCCTTCTTGGTTTTTACTTCTTTGCCTACTCTTAGGTGTAGGGTATGCATTGTTTCTGTATTTTAGAGAACGAAAGTTTGACGAAGCACCAAAGTGGACTCGTCCTACCTTAGCTTTTCTTAGAGCAATCTCTGTCACGGCTATTGCAGCATTGCTATTATCGCCATTCATAAAGACTATAAAAGAAAATACCCAAGACGCGATAGTCATAGTAGCTCAAGATCATAGTAGTTCTGTTACTTCTGAGATGAGCGAAAGTGATGTTGCAGAATTTGTAGCTAGTTCGACTGCGATGGCAGAAAAACTAGGTACGAAGTACGAAACGAAAAGAATCTCATTTGGTGAAGCGGTGGCAGAAGGGTCAATAGATACATTTACTCAGCAAGTAACTAATCTCTCGGCATTAATTGATTATGTCAATGACAACTATGCAGATCAAAATCTGGGTGCGCTGATCATTTCGACAGATGGAATCTATAACGAAGGTAAAAATCCAATATACAGCAAACTAAACATGACCGCGCCTATCTATACCGTAGCCATGGGTGATACGACTAGGAGAAAAGATGTCTTGGTCAAAAACGTATTTCATAATAAGATTGCCTACCTCGGAGACAAGTTCTCTATTCAGGCAGATGTCCAAGCTATCAATGCTGCAGGCGCTAACACCAAACTCAAAGTACAACAAATGGGTACTGGTGGCAAAGTCCTTAAAGAGCAAGTGCTCCATATCAAGGGTGATGATTACTTCACTACACAAGACATCGTATTAGAGGCGAGTTCGACTGGAAATATCAAATATAGAATAAGCGTGCAAGGCGTAGACAATGAGATGTCAAAGGCGAACAACTACAAAGATATATTTATAGAAGTTCTTGATGCAAGACAGAAAATATTGATACTCGCCAATGCGCCTCATCCAGATTTAGGGGCCATGAAATCTCTCATTACAAGCAATAAAAACTACGAGGTAGATATAAAGTATCCTCAGAGTAACGATTACAATGTCAATGAATATAATGTGGTAGTACTCCACAACCTACCGTCTGAAGAAAACAAAATAGTAGGTGACTTAGACAAAATCAAAAGTAGAAATATATCGACACTATATGTACTAGGATCCCAGACTGATGTTACGGCATTCAACAGAGTACAAAACGTTATCAGCTTAGGTGGCAATAGTAATGCATTAGAAAATATCCAAGCCGAAGTAGATCAGAGTTTTAGTTTATTTACTACTTCTGATGATATCAAAAGAAAGCTAGGACAGTTCCCACCACTTGTAGCACCCTTTGGCAAATATACTGTGGGAGCCACTGCCCAATCACTGATCAATCAAAACATCAGCAAGGTAAAAACTGATTATCCACTGCTTTCATTTAGCAATAGTGAAGGAAAAAGACAGGCGGTACTCGCTGGAGAAGGCATATGGAAATGGAGAATATATGATTACCTACAGCACGACTCCTACCTAGTAACTCAAGAGCTTGTGAATAAGACGATCCAATATCTCTCTTTGAAAGATGATAAGAGAAAATTCAGATCATCAAGCACGAAAAACATCTATAAAGAGAATGAAAGTGTCATACTAGACGCACAACTCTACAACGAAAATTACGAATCTATCAATGACCCTGAAGTCAATGTAACGATCACTAACGATGCCGGCAAAGAGTTTAACTATATCATGAATCGCACACAAAACTACTACACCCTCGATGCTGGTAGATTTGCAGAAGGCAACTATCGATATATATCAAGAACTAATCTCGGTGGCAAATCATACGAAGACAAAGGCAGATTTTCTGTGCAATCGATACAACTAGAAAACTTTGATCTCACAGCACGTCACGGCGTTTTAAAATCATTGAGCGAAAAGTATGGTGGTAAGATGATCTACCCTAGCGAAATGGATGCCTTAGCAAGTGAAATCGTTGAGTCTGATGCATTGAAGCCTGTAATATTCCAATCTAGCAAGACACAATCTATCATGCATTTGAGATGGTTGTTCTTTGTACTCGCTGGACTATTGATATTAGAGTGGTTCATCAGAAGATATATGGGATCTTATTAAGCAATCCTGATTTCACACGAAGCAACCTGTCAGGATTTACTCTTAGCAGAAATACACGAGACACCCTGTCAAGGTTGGATATAGTCAACTCTCACAGGAAAGCAGCTTCACTATTATATCTCTTTTTTCGCAAGAAGCACCACTCTCTCCAGAAAAAAGAAAAACCTTAACATCTAAAAAAACCTTCCTTGGCTTAAGATGTTAATTACCTTTGGAATTACTTTTATAATTTACAAAAACCATACACTGACTTGCGTAATCTAGCCGTACTCAACAAATATTTCATAAAATACCGCTGGAGGCTGATAGCAGGAATTGTAATTGTTGCACTCAGCAATTATTTTGGTGTTCTCATTCCTCAAAAAATAAGACAGGCCCTAGATTATGTCAATGGCATAGAAGATAAGGCAGCGATGCTATCTGGCGAAGGAGCTGCGTTTGACAGCGTGAGTGATGCTTTATTTTGGTTTGGAATGTCAATCATAGGTTTGGTATGTCTCAAAGGTATATTCATGTATTATATGCGTCAGACGATCATCGTGATGTCTAGACTGATAGAGTATGATATGCGTAAAGAGATATTTGAGCATTTAGAAAAAATGGATCTCGGATTTTATCGAAGAAACAAAACTGGAGATCTCATGGCAAGAGTCTCTGAAGATGTATCCAAAGTAAGAATGTACGTAGGACCGGCATTACTTTACGGAATCAATTTGGTGACCTTATTTAGCATGACTATCTATGCCATGTTTCAAGTTAATGCTACCCTATCATGGTGGACCTTATTACCTTTACCGTTCTTATCCTTATCGATATATCTCGTAAGTAGTCGTATCCATAACCGTAGTGCCATCATACAAGCACAGCTCGCCGACCTTAACTCTACGGCTCAAGAAGTGTACTCTGGTATACGTATCGTAAAGTCGTATGTTAAAGAAAATCAATTTGGTGAATACTTCTTGAAAGAAAGTGAAGACTTTAAAAGCAAGTCTCTCGATTTGGCTAGAATCAATGCATTTTTCTTTCCGCTAATGATTTTACTTATCAGTGCAAGTACCTTACTTGTACTATTCGTGGGAGGTAGAGAGATAGCAGCAGGCAATGTCACTCCTGGTAATATAGCCGAGTTTATTATCTATGTCAATTATCTTACTTGGCCAGTAACCAGTATAGGATGGATAGCCAGCCTGATACAACAAGCAGATGCATCACAAGAGAGAATTAACTATCTACTCGATCAAGATCCTGTCATCAAAAATCCTATAGAGAATCCAATAGATATCAAGGGTGACATACAATTTGATAATGTATCATTTATATATCCTGATACTGGAATTAAGGCCATCAGCAATCTCTCTTTCCATCTCAAAGAAGGTGAAAAAATGGCCATTATAGGAAAGACAGCAAGTGGAAAAACTACCATAGCAGATCTTATCCTGCGTATGTATGATACTACAGAAGGGAGCATCAAAGTAGATGGCAATGAACTCCGAACGATGGATATCAACCATCTGAGAGATCGCATCGGCTATGTATCACAAGATGTATTCTTATTCTCTGATACAGTGAGTAATAACATCCGATTTGGCAATGATAAAGTGGACGACAAGACCGTAAAGCGTTATGCACATTATGCAGCGGTCAAAGAAGATATAGAAGGACTACCACAAGGATTTGAAACGCGTGTAGGTGAGCGTGGCGTAACACTTTCTGGAGGGCAAAAACAAAGGATATCTATAGCTAGAGCATTAATCAAAGATCCAGATATCGTAATACTCGATGACTGTCTTTCCGCTGTAGATACTAAGACGGAGCAACATATCCTATCTTATCTCAATGATGAACTTAAAGATAAAACGAGCATCATCATTACTCACAGGATCCATAATCTGCTGGAGTTTGATCAGATCATAGTGCTTGATGAAGGCACGATCGTGGAGCAAGGTACTCATGATGAGCTTATGGCACTTGAAGGATACTATGCAGAACTGCAAGAAGCGAATGCCGTAGAAGCTTAGATCATTATGACTGATTCCACAATATCAATACATTTTCTATATAGACTGCCGTAAAAATAGCCTTACCCACTTACCATTTAAAGTCAACTAGCATTACGCGATATCCGTTGTAGTGTACTTTTTACACTATCCTGTTTCCTTGCGTATCCATTATATTTTTTTGTAAGATTCCTTTAGTTTTGATAGGAATAGTTATTTTAGCAACAGGATTTGTTAGAATACAGGTCAAATTATAACCTTCATTAAAACTTATAAGAAGTGGAAAACAATAATAGAGAGAGTGTTTATAGCACTAAGGTGAGAGCTGGAAAGAGGAGAACCTACTTTTTTGATGTGCGTCAGACCAAAAGAGACGATTATTATATCACTCTTACAGAAAGTACTAAAAGGTATGAAGGTGAAGGCTATGACCGTCACAAGATTTTCCTTTACAAAGAAGATTTCAATAGATTTCAGCAGCATCTTAACGATACTATAGATCATGTAAAGACAGAACTTCTTCCTGATTTTGATTACGAACAATATGAAAGAAGACAAGCGGAATGGGAAGCATCATTAGATGAAAACGGAAACCCACCTCCGAGACCAGAAGATACAGTAAAAGAATCACCAGCATCAAAAGAATCCACTTCTACTGACAGTGAAGAAGACATGAGCTGGTAAGATCAGAGTTAAATAAATACAATTCTATAAAGAGTAAATGGCCGAGCTGTTTACTCTTTTTTTATGGTTATACTTCAATATTTCCACCCCTTCCACTTCCCTTTTACAAACTCAACAAATCAGCCTTTCACCTAAAGTATAGGTCAATAATACTCGATTAAACCCCTATTCTGAGCTAATATTGTAATTTCTTGCGACAGTAATCAACTATCCTACTCTCTTGCTCTAACATCTGTAGTCCCAACGCTATATATATTTATATATTTTGTTATTTTCGATTGCAGAATGCTTGTTACCGTATACCACATCATATAGTTTAACATCAGCGAGGCATGAATACCAACCAACCTTTTTTCTCTTTTGGCTTTAAGTGGCCATTTTTTGTACTTCTATTTTTTGTTTTCAGTCTAAGCTCGACATGTATCGAAGCTCAAATTGGTGCACCTTGTATAGATGGCTCTGAAGAATCCTGTAAATGTAATACTGCTGATGTATTATGCAATTTTACCGATCTAGATGGTTACACCTATTCTATGAGTACCTTCTTACACGCTTCAGATGGTCCAGAACCAATGTGTACTGGATCTCAAGGAGATAATACAGCTAGCCACAATCCGACTTGGTTTGGTTTTATTGCATGGTGTACAGATCTAGATTTACAAGTAACGTATACTAATTGTACAAATGAAGGCACATTTTTTAATCCATGTGCAGGTATACAGGCTGCAGTGTATGAGGATTGTTCACTTTCCCCAAGCTCAGCTATCGCATGTAATACTAGTGGAGGGGCATTATGTGATGCAGATGGAGTAAGAGTTTTAAGCCTATCTGGCATGCTTGTAGGTGAAACCTATTACTTTTTAGTGGATGGGTGTTGTGGTTCCGCCTGTGATATTCTCATAGAAATATTAGCCGACTGTGGTGTTGGTGATATATCCGATTGGAATCAAGAGATGCAAGGGCCTGATGTAGTATGCGTAGGTGATACGGAAGAGTATACTGTTGTAAAAATAGATGGTGCAGATAACTACTATTGGTA
>CALKJD010000047.1 GCA_937995755.1 uncultured Saprospiraceae bacterium
GTAATGATGATTTCAACCCTTTGCTGTCTAGAATGAAAGAAAAACATTTTTTTGGAGGCTATCTCAATGAAAATAGTATTCTCATGGATATGCTCGTCTAAGTCAGGTTTTTCGTTTTATTCTTTTCTGTACTTCTACTTCGATTTTGGTGTCATTGATTCTGCTATCTAGCCAAGCAATGATGTCGAAATATATAAAGGGTCTTCTTTCATTAGGATCTTTTGCTAAAGGCCTAAGCGTAGCTCTTAGTTTTCTGAATTCAGATTTGAGTTGAGAAGGTAATATGTTAGGCGTTTTCCGTAGAAATTTAAAAATTTCTTGAAGAACTTTTTCTTGTTGATCCATCTTTAGTAAAAATCGATAGACGCTCCGCACTTGATAGCTCACTAGCGTTTCATTGCCAAGATTAAAATGGGCAGCAAGGTTAAGTATCCTAGCATAACATTGGATATCTTGCCTAATGTTACTGTAGTTTTTATTGATTATTAAGTTGAGGATGGTAATGGCTTTATCGAATTTACTTGCTCCAAAATAAACACATGCTACCTTGTATTTAAGTACAAGTATTCTATGATGATCCCAATTGTGTGGATTGTAGTTGATGAGTGCTTCAATATCAGGAATGTGCTTGACATTTTTGGAGTACTCAGTTGTGAGATACACTTTGTGAATCGTATGAAGGGTTTGGTACAGGGTCAATTGACTTTGTTCGTTGGCGGTAGTTTTTAGGTTGTCAGCTTTTTTAAATTGCATTAGCTTCTCATAGTGTCCGATGAATTTTTGAGTAGCGTTATTCATGAAAAGAGCAGAGAGTACATTGTGCAGGCCTTTGATATATAGTGTCGTTTCCGATTGTTTTTTCTTAGGGTATTCATCAAAGAGGTTGATCCATTTCTTTGCATGTTTAAAGTGATTCGGAAAATCTTGAACCATCATACTGTACCAAGCGCTTGATTGTGTATAATATAGTTTTTGATAAAAATCTAAAGATTTATATTCAACTTCAGGAAGAGATGTTGTAAAATAATTAGTCACTTCATCATATATAGGTCCTAGTTTGATATGTCCATGTTGTAAGTAATAGGCATACATAGAAAGCGAAAGATTGGATAGTTTGTGAGTGAGCGTTAGCTTGTTCATCAGCTCAGCTGTTTCGTTGGTAATCTGCAGGGCTTTAGGATACATGCTTCCAGTAATATATTGACTCTCAATAAATTTTTCAAACTCCAAAGCTGACAATGCACTGGAGAAATATCCGTTTTCCCAAGCTATTTTTTTTGTCTTGTCTAATAATGCCAAACTGGCCTTATACAATCCTTTATTGTAGAGTATTCTTGAGTAGTCCAATTGGTCTCTGATAGTGATGTCTAATTCGGATTTTCTATCTATCCTGCGGAGGCTTGCAAGTATCTGTTTGTACAGGTGTGCTTTTACGTTGGAGAGTTGCGATTTTTTTAGATTGGGGACTTTTTTAAGTAAAAGCTTTTCGTCATATCTATCAAACCGTTCTAAGAAGTCGTAGAGTTGTACAAATATAGGTGAGATGCCCTTATTGTTGCGTTCTGAATAAATTCTAAAATTGCGTTTTTCAGCTTTGGTCAAACTTCTTATGACTTCTAGTAAATGTTCTGTGGATACCTTAGGCATTGTAGTTATTTTTATCGTAAATATCTGTATTACAGTTAGTTGGTTTATTAGTACAGCTGGTAGCTGTCGTAATGTTAATTATATAATTGTGATTTACCTAATCTCTCTTATTCTATATTTGAAATCATTAGCAGAATAGAATTATTAGGTATGGCAAAACAGATTAAAATATTTGATACTACCCTAAGGGATGGTGAACAAGTACCTGGGTGTAAGTTAAACCACAGCCAAAAATTAATCGTCGCTAGACAACTAGAAGAACTAGGAGTAGATGTGTTAGAAGCTGGGTTTCCAGTATCTAGCCCAGGAGATTTTAAGGCAGTTGAGATGATATCAAAGGCGCTTCGAAATACCACGATATGTGCTCTTTCTAGGTCGGTAGAAAATGATATTAAAGTAGCAGCTGAGGCATTAAAATATGCTAAATTTCCACGAATACATACGGGTATAGGAACTTCGCCAGATCATATTAAATACAAGTTTAATTCTACACCTGATTTAATTATCGAAAGGGCAAGAGCTGCTGTCCGTTATGCTAAGAAGTTTGTAGAGGATGTTGAATTTTATGCGGAAGATGCAGGAAGAACAGATAATGAATACTTAGCCCAGGTAATACAAGCTGTTGTAGACGAAGGAGCAACAGTTCTTAATATTCCTGATACTACAGGATATTGTATGCCTGACGAATATGGTGCGAAGATCAAGTATCTCGCAGAGCATGTAAAAGGTATACACAAATGTGATATCTCTGCGCATTGTCATAATGACTTAGGTATGGCTACGGCAAATTCTATTGCTGCCGTATTAGGTGGTGCAACTCAGATAGAATGTACAATTAATGGTATAGGGGAGAGAGCTGGAAATACCGCATTGGAAGAAGTAGTGATGATATTAAATCATAGATACAAAGATGAGTATCGGACTAACATAAAAACTCCAATGCTTAATCCGATGAGTCGATTAGTAGCGGATAGTATGTCGATGCCTGTACAAGCCAATAAAGCAATAGTGGGAGACAATGCATTTGCACATTCTTCTGGTATTCATCAAGATGGTGTGATAAAGCATAGAGCAAATTATGAAATTATAGATCCTAGAATTGTCGGAGTAGATCATAGTAGAATAGTGCTAACTGCGAGAAGTGGTAGAGCAGCATTAGCTTATAGATCGAAGAATGTAGGTTATGATTTATCGAAAGACGAATTAGATATAGTCTACCAAAAATTCATCGATATAGCCGATAGACAAACAGAGGTCAATGACACTGATTTGAATAATATGTTACAGTCAATTTTTAAAAGAGCTATATAAAAAATAGTAAAGATATATATAATCCAGTTTCGGATTTGGCGCAGCTATTTAATTAAGTAAGTGAGATGTTATAGTTTAGCTGTTGCCAAATCTATTTAATTTTTTTTCTTTATGAGCGCTACGTTATTTGATAAACTTTGGGATGCACATGTTGTCGATAGTATAGATGGTACAGACGTGCTTTATATTGACCAGCATTTCATTCACGAAGTTACAAGTCCTCAAGCTTTTGATGGTTTAAAAACTAGAGGAATTTCAGTATTTAGGGTTGAAAAAACTTTAGGAACGGCCGATCATAATGTACCTACCATAAATCAGCACTTGCCAATAAAAGATCCTATGTCTAAGGCGCAAGTCAAAAAACTCTCAGATAATTGTGCTGAATTTGGAGTCGAGCTGTATCAGCTTGGACACGAAAAAAATGGTATCGTACATATTATAGGGCCAGAATTAGGTGTGACAAAACCTGGAATGACTATAGTCTGCGGAGATAGTCATACAAGTACGCATGGCGCTTTTGGTAGTATTGCATTCGGTATAGGCACTAGTCAAGTAGAACAGACCTTAGCTACGCAATGTATATTAATGAATAGGCCTAAAACGATGCGCATCACTATTGATGGAGCACTAGCTAAAGGTGTATTCGCCAAAGATATCATCCTTTATATCATTGCCAAGCTTACTGCGTCAGGAGGTACAGGCTACTTTATTGAGTATGCCGGCTCGGCGATACGTGCCTTATCTATGGAAGCCCGTATGACAGTTTGTAATATGAGTATCGAGATGGGAGCTCGAGGAGGAATGATCGCACCTGATACAGTTACTTTTGATTATATATACGGAAGGGAGCGTGCACCTAAAGATAAGCAATGGTCTGATGCTGTGACGTATTGGAGTACACTGAAGTCCGATGAAGATGCAATATTTGATAGAGAAGAAAGGTTTGATGCCGCGGATATTGCGCCCATGGTGACTTACGGTACTAATCCTGGTATGGGTATCAAGATTGATGCACAGATTCCAGAAGTTCTCGATGTGGCTTCATTTGATAAGTCTCTTAGATATATGAACTTTCATAAAGGGCAATCTCTAATAGGACACAAAATTCAACATGTTTTCATTGGCAGTTGTACTAATGCGAGGATCGAAGATTTGAGGATCGTAGCAGATTATGTGAAGGGTAGACAGAAATCTAAGGATGTGAGTGTTATGATTGTTCCTGGTTCTAAGCAAGTAGAAGCTCAAGCCAAGAAGGAAGGTTTGGATAAAATATTTACTGATGCTGGATTTCAATTGAGAGAGCCTGGATGTTCTGCTTGTCTAGGTATGAATGAAGATAAAATTCCTTCTGGAGAATATTGTATATCTACTAGTAATAGAAATTTTGAAGGAAGACAGGGGCCAGGAGCTCGTACTATATTGGCGAGTCCACTGATGGCAGCGGCCGCTGCAGTGAATGGTGAAATCGTAGATGTGAGGCAATTGTATTAATTAGAAGTTTTAAATGAAATAGCATAGCAACAAATTTTAAACTTACTGCATGACTATAGGGATGCTTAATTGATCTCAAATTGAGAGATTGAATTGAGTTTGTCCATATGTGGAGAAAAGAAATAATAAAAAGTTGATTTTATAATAATGAAAAAACTTACGACAATATATTCTACAGCTGTTCCGCTTCCAATAGAGGATGTGGATACAGATCAGATTATACCTGCGAGATTTCTGAAGGCATTGACTAGAAAAGGTTTTGGAAATAATTTATTTCGCGATTGGAGATATTATGGAGATGGAAATGAAGTGAAAGACTTTGTCCTTAATAATGATATGTATTCGGGTGAGATATTAGTTGCTGGAAACAATTTTGGCTGTGGATCTAGTAGAGAGCATGCAGCATGGTCTTTAGATGATTATGGCTTTAGAGTTGTGGTGAGTAGTTTTTTTGCAGATATATTTAAGGCTAATGCGCTCAATAACGGATTGCTTCCTATTCAGTTATCTAAGGAAGAATTACAAAAAGTATTTTGTGCGATAGAAAAGAATCCGAAAGCTGAATTTGCGATTGATTTGGAAGCACAAACTTTTACTATTAAAGACTCGGAATCGATATTTTCATTTGATATTGGAAGCTATAAAAAGATGTGTCTGTTGAAAGGATATGATGATATTGATTATCTTTTGTCGCAGAGGGATAAAATAGAAGCTTTTGAAAAGCAACAAGTAATTTATTAATAAGAAGGTAGATGGAAAAGAGAATAACCGTGCTTGGTGGTGATGGTATTGGACCAGAAGTAATGACACAGGCGATAAAAGTATTAGATGCTGTTGGTCTACGATTTGGCCACACATTTCATTATGATTATCAACTTATTGGTGGAGCTGCTATCGAAGAGACAGGACATCCACTGCCAGATGAGACTACCGCTTCATGTACTGAATCTGACGCTGTGTTATTAGGAGCTATAGGCCATCCTAAGTATTCAGATCCTACATTAAAAATAAGGCCGGAGCAAGGTTTGTTAGCCATAAGAAAGGAGTTGGGCTTATATTGTAATGTTAGACCAGTAACGGCATATAGTGGATTGTTAGATATGTCTCCTCTCAAAAATGAAAGAATTAAAGGGGTCGATTTTGTGATATACCGCGAGTTAATTGGTGGGATTTATTTCGGTGAGAGTGGTCGCTCCGAAGATGGGAAGTATGCATTTGATAAGTGTGAATATTACGATCATGAAATAGAAAGGATAGTAAGAAAGTCATTTGAAGAAGCTAAAAATAGAAGAAGTCATGTCACATTGGTAGATAAGGCCAATGTGTTGGAGTCTTCTAGACTTTGGAGAGAAGTTTTTGATAAGGTATCTGCTGAGTATCCCAAGGTAGAGACAGACTATCTGTATATAGATAACGCATGTATGCAGATGATTCTAAATCCTCGAAGATTTGATGTGGTAGTCACATCCAATATATTTGGGGATATCATATCAGATGAGGGTAGTGTCATCGCTGGATCGCTGGGTTTATTGCCATCAGCTTCGATTGGTGAGCATTTTTCTCTATTCGAACCTGTGCATGGGTCTTGGCCAGAAGGTGCTGGTTTTGATATAGCAAATCCATTTGCCATGGTGCTTTCAGCGGCTATGATGCTGCAGCATTTTGGATTATTTGAAGAGGCAGAAGCGGTCAAGCAAGCGGTAAATACTTGTATAGAGCAAGATTATCTTACGGCAGATCTTAATACCATAGCTTCTAAGTCATGTAGTGAAGTCGGATCATATCTTTCGGCATTATTGACAGCAAAAACGTTAGCCTAGCAATTTCTTTTATGATATTTCTTGATTATTGTAATAATTACACTTAGTATTGTGTCAGATTTTTAATTATGAATAAAACTTTTAATACTTACTATTTTGGTTACTACTTTTTCTGGAAGGAAATATAGGACCTTAATGTATTAGTATTAACTAAAGATATATAAGAGTCCTATTGTGAAATGGGGCTCTTTTTTTATGCGCGATAATGAAAAAACAAAAAGTCATAGTACAGGGTTTTCCAGGTTGCTTTCATGAGGAAGCAGCACATAAGTATTTTGGTCAATTGCCATTAGAGATCGTACCCGCGCGTACATTTTCTGACTTGGCTCACACCTTGGTACATCAGCCTGATGATCATATCGCTATAATAGCCATAGAGAATAGTATTGCTGGTAGTCTATTGCAAAACTATCGTATCATTCGAGAAAATCACTTGAGGGTAATCGGTGAAGTTTATCTGAGAATAGAGCATCATATGATGGCATTGGCTGGACAGTCTATAGATGATATCTACGAAGTACATTCTCATCCGATGGCGCTAAATCAATGCTTAGATTTTCTACGTAATTATCCACAAATACGACTTGTAGAAAAAGAAGATACGGCATTAAGTGCTAAAGTCATCAGAGATGAAAATGTAAAAGGTGTCGCTGCTATAGCAAGTAAGACTGCTGCAGGTATTTACGATATGAATATATTGGCAGAAGGAATTGAAACTTCAAAAATAAATTATACCCGATTTTTTATCACGCAAGATTCAACTCAACCATTGGTTTTAGCTGATTTTGATAAAGCATCTATCTACTTAAGAGTGCCTCATCGGAAAGGAAGTTTGGTGAAGGTACTACAGAGTATCAGTGATCATAATATTAACGTCAGCAAGTTGCAATCGTATCCAGTGCTAGGCGAGGTAAATACATATTATTTTCATTTGGATCTTGAGTTTGATGATCTAGATGATTATGAAAATTGCATCGATGACTTACAAGAAATTACGGATATGATCGAGATCATTGGATTGTATTGCAGAGATGAAATAAAAGTAAGTGAAACTGATTTAAAAGAAAGACTATACGTATGATAATTCAACCATCAGATAGGGTAGCTCAAGCTACGACATACTACTTTGCTACTAAGCTTGCAGAGATCGCTAAGCTAAATGCAGATGGTCAAGATATCATCAACTTGGGTATCGGTAGTCCAGACCTGCAGCCGCCGAAGGCAGTGGTCGATCAGCTCAGAGAAAGTGTACTCGATGTTACGGCTAATAAGTATCAATCGTACAGAGGAATACCCCAATTGAGAACAGCATTTTCTAAATGGTATGACAGACATTTTGGTGTGACATTGGATGCAGACGAAGAAGTACTACCCTTGATAGGGTCAAAAGAAGGTGTGATGCACATAGCAATGTCATTTCTTCAGAAAGGAGACGAAGCACTTGTACCTAATCCTGGTTATCCAGCCTATGCTATGACGACAAAGCTAGCAGGAGCGAAGCCAGTATATTATGGGTTAGATGAAGAAAATGGATGGAAACCTAATTTCGAACATCTTGAACAAATGGATCTTTCGAGAGTGAAAATCATGTGGCTCAATTATCCTAATATGCCTACTGGTGCGAAAGCAGATCTATCCTTCTTTCAGGAGTTAGTCGCTTTCGCAAAGAAGTATGAAATATTATTGGTACACGATAATCCTTATGCGTTTATACTTAATGATGCACCTCTCAGTTTGCTCGCAGTGGAAGGCGCTAAAGATGTAGCGATAGAATTGAATTCACTGAGTAAATGCTATAATATGGCAGGATGGAGAGTGGGTGTCTTGTCTGGAGCTAAAGATTATATAGATACGGTGTTGCGATTCAAAAGTAACATGGATAGTGGAATGTATCGACCAATCCAAGAAGCGGCTGTCACTGCGCTAGAAATGGATGACAGTTGGTTCGAAAGTATCAATGTATTATATACTAAACGTAGAGCAATCGTATATCAAATTATGGATGCGATTCACTGTAAGTATGATACAAGTGCGGTGGGCTTATTTGTATGGGGTAAAATTCCAAAGAGCTGGCAAGACTCTGGTGAATTAGTAGATAAGTTACTATCTGAACGGAAAGTATTTATTACACCTGGATTTATTTTTGGTTCAGGAGGAGATAGATATGTGAGGATCAGTTTGTGTGCAGATGAAGAAGTTTTATTGGAAGCGTTGAGTAGAATATTAAGGTAATATTTCAAGAATAAATGAAATTCAAAAAAATGAAAAAGTAAAAATGTGAAATCCGTGACTTGGCTTGAGTCATTCAATATTTCTGGATTTTTGATTTTTAAAATTTGTATAATAAATTATGAATATAGGTATAATAGGTCTTGGACTCATCGGTGGCTCTATAGCGAAAGAATGTAGAAAAGCGGGTCATCGAGTAATAGGTGCAGATGCTAGTGAAAAGCATAAAGATCAAGCGATAGATTTTGAAGTAGTAGATGAAGTGATGTCTGTCGAAGAACTCATAGCGATATCTGATGTTATAGGCCTATGTATTCCTGTTGATTTGATTGCAGATAAGCTTCCGCTTGTGCTTGATATGATCAAGTGGAATCAAGTTGTGTTTGACGTAGGATCTACAAAGCGTGCGATCTGTAAAGCTGTAAATGGACATGAGAAAAGAGGCAGGTTTGTGGCGGCTCACCCTTTAGCAGGAACAGAGTACAGTGGACCGACGGCAGCAATATTTGACTTGTATAGAGGAAAGAAAAACATTATCTGCGAAGAAGATATTACTGATGATGATGCACTCAGAAAAGCATTGGAAATTTTTAATCTAATGGGAATGCAATCATTGTTTATGAAGGCGCAAGATCATGATAAGCACATGGCTTATGTTTCGCACTTATCACATATTAGTGCCTTTACATTGAGTCTGACTGTATTAGATATAGAAGAGGATGAAAAACAAATATTCAATCTGGCAAGTACAGGATTTGAATCTACGGTAAGGTTGGCCAAAAGTAATCCTAAGACATGGTCATCTATATTTGATAAGAACAGTGAATATCTATCTACTGCATTAGGTAGTTATATAGAGCACTTATCAGAATTTAAAAGGATACTTGATGAAGGAGATAAAGAAAAAAGTATAGCCTTAATGGAAAGGGCGAATGAAATAAAAAGAGTACTGAATGGAATGAGTCTTAACGCGATAAAGTTAAGCTGAAATATATTTCTAAAATAAATACACCTTAGCATAATCATAAATTCGAACAATCGAAAACTCAATATATTATGAGCAATACATTAAAAATAGATAGCCTTCTCAAAGGCAAGAACGGTAATCCTCTACAGATCGCAGGACCTTGTAGCGCAGAGACCAAAGAGCAAGTACTGGAGACGGCTCGTAGACTTAAAGCTACCGATAAGGTGGATATACTTAGGGCAGGAATATGGAAACCAAGAACGATGCCTGGATCATTTGAAGGGATAGGAGCTAAGGGGCTTTTATGGATGCAAGAGGCTAGGGAAGAGACAGGATTGCCGCTAACCGTAGAGGTAGCCAAGGCGAGTCACGTTGATCTATGTCTTGAGTTTGGAATAGACGTGCTCTGGATAGGTGCGCGTACGACTGTGAGCCCTTTTGCTATGGAAGAGATAGCTAATGCACTCAAAGGAGTAGATATCCCTGTGATGGTCAAGAATCCAATTAATCCAGATCTTAAGTTGTGGATCGGTGGGATCGAGCGACTTCGTAATGCTGGGATCTCAGAGATAGCGGCGATCCATAGAGGGTTTTCATACTTAGGTGAGAAATACTACCGAAATAGACCACAATGGCAAATACCGATTGCACTTAAGCAAGAAATGCCTGATGTACCTATGATCTGTGATCCTAGTCATATCTGTGGACGTAGAGATATCCTTGAGTCGGTATCTCAAAAAGCATATGACCTTGATTTTGATGGTCTGATGATAGAATCACACATTACTCCTGATGATGCATGGACAGATGCGAGTCAGCAGATTACTCCTGAGGTATATGCCGAACTTATAGATAATCTAGTACGTAGAGATGTAGGTACAGGACCTTTGCCAACTGAGCTAGAGATATTGAGATCACAGATATCTAATATCGATGACGATATCCTCAATCTACTTTCTAATCGAATGGAAGTAGCGCGTAAGATTGGAGAGTTTAAGAAGGCTAATAACATCTCAATATTCCAAAAATTACGATGGGCTGAGATTATGGAAAAGGGAAAAAGATTTGCTAAGAAACACGATCTCAGTGAAGAGTTTGTAGCTAAGCATTTCAAGGGTATTCATGATGAAAGTATCAATCAGCAAGAAAAAATAATGAAGCTGTAACACAAAAAAAAGACCACCGAAACTATAAATATTCGGTGGTCTTTTGTTTTAATTGTTTTGCTTGACTAGCGTACTGATTTAGATTTTTACAAATCTTATAGTCTTTAGATTATTACCACTTTTCACAAGAATACTATAGATGCCATTGTGCCATGCATTCGTATTAATGTCGTGATTATATTGAGCTTGTGACCATTCTTCAGTATAGATCATTTTACCATTGGTGTCATATATGTTGATCGACTTCATCCCATCTTCTACACCGAGATATAGTTGATTGGCTACAGGATTGGGATATAGATTTATTTTTAATTGATCGTCGAAAATATCTTCACTATTAACTAGTTGATTAGAATATTTAGTGACTGCAAATTCGAAATAATCGCTTTCGTAAGTATCGCCACCTACATAGATAGACTCTGCATCTATAGCCATCTCTGCTGCAGTTGTAAATGTGCTGGCCAGTTGTAATGTAGCTATTCCATTGATTCCAAAGTTAGTAACTAGGTTTCCAGTATTATCTAATTTTGCAAGTATCTGCTTTGTCGCAAATCCAGATGTTTTACCTACTACGAGTAATGCGTTATCATCAATGATTTTAGCATCAGTGATACGTAAGCTATTGACAGATGAAAGTACTACTTCTCCTTGATTTCCAAAACTTGTATCTAGATTACCATTATTATCATATCTAGCAATGTATCCAAAGTTTGAATTCATATTTACAATACCTGAAACCAAAAGTCTGTTGTTGTAATCTACAGCAAGATCGCCGATATCAGTTGTCTCGTGAGTAGAGTGAGTAAATACTAATATTCCTTCTGTCCCAAATGATGAAACTAGGTCACCATTTGAATCGTATTTAACTACTAAGTCCTCATCATCTCGATTCTCTCCACTTACGTAGATATTATCTTGATAATCGACCACTAGTTCTTGTGCAATTTCCCAATGGTCAGTGTCATTAAATAATTGGATGATGATACCGTTCGTACCGAAGTCAGCGCATGGATTGCCATCCGCATCGTAACACGCGACTACAAAATCCGTATTAGATCCATTGTAAGATCTTCCAGAAGCAATTAATCTACCGTCAGACAAGAAAGCTGCGTCTGCGATTTCAGATTCAGCATACGATGATGAAGACCAGTTGCCAGAGGCTATACCAGCGTCTCCAAAGCTTGTGTCTAGATTACCGTTGATATCCATCTTGATTAAGATGTATTCATCTTTATTTCCATTTCTATCCCATCCAATAGCTAGTAATCCGCCATCAGGATGTTGAAGTAATTTACTACATCTTCCAAATCCTTGACCGATTACAAATCGTAGTGTACCATTCTCACCAAAATTGGAATCGAGATTTCCGTCGAGATCCATCTTGACAATAGTGAAGTCTTCTTTTGTTTCTTTGGTATAGCCACCTGAAAATATAGCATCATCCACTTTTAAAATGGTTAGGATCTGAGCATCTTTTTCATAATATGGAATTCGGACAGTTCCGCCGTTACCAAAGGAAGTGTCCAATGTGCCATCCTGTGCAAAGAATGCAAACGATAATAGAGAAAAAATAGCAATGAGTAAATGTGTTTTCATAATTATGTTTTGTGATTGAGTCACAAAATATACTTATTTATCCATAATAGATTATATGTGTTTCATTTATCTAAGGGGTGTTGCAATTGGCAAGTTGGGGAGTGATGTAATTTAATTTTCTTGAATTTCGTTATTTATTCATGTCTTGAATTCATTTTTTTGCTCAGGGCACGTAACTGAAATGGTACTTAATGTTTCATCATTTTGTACTTTGATGCGTTAACAGATTCCATTAGGTGCTTGTAATATCCACTATTAAGTCGACAGCATTAGTATTCAAATTGTGACCAATGTATTATGCTCCATTCAATCCATCAAGATTGATTGCATCATCTATTCATGATCTTTAGATTAATTGAATTACAAATCAAATACACTAATATTTATTCTAGTCACACATTTAGATGATAATGATTCAGACGATTAGTAGTTTCAAAGCTTATTATTAATCTAAGTAAGTGTATATGCTATTTATTGTCGTTGAGCCAGGTCTTATAGCATTGCACTAAAAAATCAGTTCCCTTGGTTATATATTCTTCGTTAAATATCGTAAAGTGATCTCCTGCGAAATATTCAAACTGCATGTTGGCATTCAATAAATTCATTTCCTTTTCTAGTAACTCGACCGAACGATTTAAATAAATATTATCTCCAGTACCAACAGAGATTCTAATTTTGCCATCTAGATCTTCCTTTAAGTCGGCCCAGTTTTCTCTAAGCTTTATAGATATGTCATATCTTTTCCAATAGGGGAGAGCGTTCTTATTGATTTCGCCGCTAGGTATATTTACTAATCGGATTCTATTTTTGTTTTCATCATAACTGCCAAACACTGCGTCAAATGAATGCACTTGAGATCCTCTGTAAAGGACATGCTCAGTTCTATAAAAATCTTTAGCATAGACTACAGGAATTCTTCCAGCTATCGTAAAGAGAGGGCGTTGGAATCCAATGTCATTATAGAAGATGTTTTCCGCTTCATAGATATTTACATTTTGATAATTTCTGAAATCTACTTGGTCAGGTGCACTAGACCAAGCTCCAATAAAAGTGGTCGGATAATTTATTTGCAACCAAAGAGAGGTCCATCCTCCGCTGCTATGTCCGTATAAAAGAATAGCACCGTTAGTTCTATATTTATCTTGTAATGCTGGTATGAATTCTTTCACAAGTGCATCTCCCCAAGGTCCATTGATGTCACTGTTAGCATATGTAGAATGGCCCTCAGGGCATTGTCCATCTAAATACACCACGATGGTAGGTTGGTCTTCTAGCTGATCTAAGAAGACGTCGTGGCCAGAATGCAATTTATAATTTCCTCCAAATCCAAAAGTGGAAAATATGACAGGATATTCTTTATTTGGTTGCGAGTAATACTCCTTGGGTAAGCTGACGGCAGCATTTACATAAATGTCTTTTTGATGAAACGTACTCAACAGATCGGATTTTACACGTAGTTCTTTTAGGTATTCATTGCCATTGAAATTTATAGGTGCGATTACTTTATTCGCTTGTATCTTAAAAACTTTGTCAAATTCCTTGTTTATATTGACTTTGATAGGTTCTGAATATATATTACCAGTACTGCTTCCAATGTTGGCATCTCCTATATTCAGGTCAAATACAACTTGTGCGTAATATTCTCCTCGTTCTATATTTGACAGTTCTACTGGGTATGAAATAGCATCATCATTGAATGTGACATATCCATCCTTACTCAGTTTCTCAACTGCCACTCTAAATACAGGATTCAATTCTAGGCCAACAAATAGATTCCTAGGTGATTTGTTTTCTTTTGAAAGATAGAGAAGTATATTTCCAGAAAAATCACCTTGAATTAAATTTGAGTCGTAACTAACTTCAAATGTTTGAGCATTGGATGGTAAGCCTAGGATTAGAAATAGAAAATTAAGTAGGAATACTTTCTTCATGATATTGATTTTATTGGTGGAGTTAAATATGGTTTAAGTTGGTTTAGCTGCTTATCGTTGTGTAACTTAATACTTGATTCTAAAGGAATGTCTTTACTTTCTTTCGCAATAGACAATATAATATCGTGGAGTAATTCTTCTTAAGAAAGGTCTAATTCCAATTTTGTTTGAAGGGCTGATCCACTTTTCGCTTTGTTTGATTTCCCAACCAGCCTTATCTAATAGCATATCAAATTGTTTGGGTTCAAATTCATGATAGTGTCGAGCATATGGATTATCATCATTCCAGTATGCATCAGAAAACCATAGTTTTAGTGGAATAGAGGCAATTAATTTAGTGGCTTTGGCTTCATGAAGTAATGGGAATGGCGAGACTAAATGTTCAAGTATTTCAAAAGCACTTAATACGTCGTATTCTGTTGTTTTTACAACTTCGTAATTGTAATCTAGATCTTCACCTACAGCAGTGTTTTGTATTTTATATCCCTTCTCAGAGATTAACTGACTCAATGGATTTGTAGGGCCTAAGTCTAGAATTCTATCAGATTTGTTTACCCATTTGGAGAGGAAATCAATAGTTCTGTTGTATCTTAATTGATGAGTAGAATTATATTTTTTTTCGTTGATTATCTTTTTCACTGGTAATTACTTTTGGAGTTTTTTTGGTTTAGGGTGTAACTATAATAGTATATGACATATTTTCGATGACTGGTGGTTTTGTAGATTTTGGTTTGCTAGTAATAATTTGTGATTTTATATGACATAATATATATGTTGTATTGTGTTACTATTATTTCAGATTATTGCTTCTTTATTCTAAGGTATTATTTTTTATGGTATGATTGACATATGAAATTTCGTATTTGAAGTGAAGTGTCAAAATAATTTAATTTGCAGGAGCGATTTCATATGATGGCTGACTTATGTCTAGTGGTTAGATAATGTAGCTTGTGTCATATTTGTAGAGTTTTCTTATTGAGGAAAGTATCTTATTTTTTTTTCTTCTTACTAGACTTAGCTGCAGGGTTGAAATCTATGCACAGTTGAAGCCAGTATTTTAGATCGTCATCCATATCTATACCTTCTGGAGTTACGAAGATGTAACCGCGCATCGGACGGCCAGTGAAGTCCATAGGCAAGGTGTAGTCCTTTACTAGCGCATCTGGATATGCATCTTCACCAATTCGAGCCATGAGTAATGTATCTTCATATTTCTTATCTATATGAATGCCACAGAGCATTTTCTCATTCATTTTGAAGAGTAAGCCGCCCATCATTTTCATTTCTGTAGTATCGGTATTTAAGTCTTTAAGTGTCCTTCTGATTCTTTCTGCTATATATTCGTCGTAAGCCATATTTTAGATTGCATTTAAAGTGGATTGAGTTATTGGATTAGTAATGATTAGTCATCATCAGATGATTCAGGTGTAAAAATTCCTAAGCTTGCTTTTTCTTTTTTGCGCTTGCCTTTGCCATTGGATTAAAATCGATACACAATTGAAGCCAATATTTCAGATCGTCTTCCATGTCTAATCCGTCTGGAGTCACAAATATATATCCTTTCATAGCACGGCCAGTAAAGTCCATGGGTAGGGTTTCGTCTTTCTCTAACTCCGCGGCATATTTCATTTCTCCTATCCTCGCCATGAGTAGGGAATCACCATACTTCTTGTCTATGTTAAGCCAACAAAGCATCTTATTATCCATCTTAAATAATAAGCCACCCATCATTTTCATTTCGGTGGTATGCGCGCCTAACTCTTTTAAAGCTCTGCGCATTCTATCTGCTATAAATTCATCGTAAGCCATTCTTTCTTATAGTTTATTATTTGCTACTTCTGTATTGGGATACAATTTAGAAAATATCCAGCCAAATATCATAGCAACTAAAAACGAGGGAGCCAATACATCCAATGCTTTGAAGTAATCTCCTACACTTTCCATATTTTGAAATACAAACTTAATCACGATTACGCTTATAAAACCTGATACCATGGATGCAATGGCACCTTGTTCTGTATATCCCTTCCAAAATAAACTTAATATAATCACAGGGCAAAATGTAGCCGCTATTCCAGACCATCCAAAAATAATCACCCAAAATACTTGTCGCTCAGGAGAGACTATAGCGATAGTCATAGCTATACCTAATGCTACTATCGCCATGATGACAGTTACATATCTTGATATCTTAGTAAGTTGATCGTCATGTATTTCAGGATGAAGTATCTTTTGATAAAAATCTCTCGTAATCGCACTGGATGCTATGATTAGCAAAGAGTCTATCGTAGACATAATAGCGGATAATACTATAGCGATATAGATCGCCACTAATATATTAGGTAGGAAGTTTTCGGTCATCATACTGAGTACGTCAGTGGCACCTACGCCAAACACTGCTTCTGGATCTTGACCGTTTTCTGTAAAATATATTCTTGCTAATATACCTATAGTGACAGCAGCAGCATCTGTTAATAATGTAAATGCTATGGCTACCCATTTCCCTTTATCGATTTCTGCTTCGTCTCTAATCGACATAAATCGTACATAGACTTGTGGCGAACCCAGAAAACCTAAGCCAATCATTGAGAATCCTAAGATGGTAAATAGATTCATCCAGCCGTCTGGACTGCCACCCCACACATCGGTCAATGCAGGATCTATAGCGTGTAGTCCTTCTGTGATTCCAGTGCCATGATCCATAGAAAACCATACTACTATAGGGAGTAATACTAATCCGAAAAACATCAATAAACCTTGGAATAAATCGGACCATACAGCCGCTACAAAACCACCAATAAATATGTAAATCAATACAATGAAAAATCCAATAAGTGCTCCCACATAATAGTTGACATCTAGCATAGATTCAAATGCTATTCCTGTAGCATCTATCTGCGAACTGACATAGATGACGACAAATATTGATAGAACCGATGCTGACAGTATTCGCAGGGTATGTGTAGTAGATTTGAAGTGGCTCTCAAGGTAATCGGGTATCGTTATAGATCCATAGCCGTCGGATCGACTTTTAAATTTCTTCGCCATATAGAACCAAGAAATAAACACTCCTAATAGCTCACCTAATACAACCCAATATGCTGATAGTCCAGCCATGGCACCCATGCCTGTTAATCCTATAAGTAGCCAACCAGATTCTCCTGTTGCTCTAGCGGAAAATGCTACTGCCCAGAAGCCCATGTTTTTGCCGCCAACATAAAAGTCACTCATACTTTTGATACGCTTAGAAGCGACTATACCAATTAGAAATAGTATGGAAACATAAATAGCAAGTACAATAAATTTTGTAAGCATGAGGCTTGGTTTTGGTTAGCTCTATGGATTAGATTTTGATCATAAAGTGACTCAAAGTCAAAATCTTCAAATAAAGAAAAAATAGGGTTGATTGTAATATGTCGAAAATTAGGGATAATTCGATCATTTGAAATGATAATCTATGTTGTGTAAATATGAAACTCACGGTCATGGCGTGTTGATTCATAAGTATATGTCGATGATGATATTCGCAAAAAAGAACAATAATTGTTAGGGGAATGAATTTATTAGTAGAGCTAAATTCGCTAATAAAAAAAGCCATAGTAGATCACTCCACTATGGCTTTGTATTTTATATGTTTTCCTAATCTAGAATCTTACGCCTAGAGATATTACTACTCGATCTGCACCGTCATCGAAGGCAAACTGCTCTCCATCGATTTCTATATGTTCTCCAAATTTGGAGAGGTTGGTTTCGTAGAGCATGTCTAATCTAAATCTCCATACGTCTAATCCCACCCCAATCTGACCACCATATGTAGCTGACTTGAAATTGTGCTTGTATCCACTAAATGAAAATAAGTCTGATGTACTGTCGAGATAGAAATGCGCAACAGGACCA
>CALKJD010000048.1 GCA_937995755.1 uncultured Saprospiraceae bacterium
ATTATTAGCTGCTGCAATATTCCAAATTCCAGATGGAATCCAAGTGATTACTTTATCTGTACTTCGTGGATTACAAGATGTAAGGGTACCTACTATCATCACCTTTTTAAGCTACTGGTTGTTAGGTATACCGTGTAGCTACATATTTGCGATTACCCTAGATTGGGGGCCCATAGGTGTGTGGGTTGGTTTAATTGTAGGTTTGACTGTATCTGCTATCTTTCTTACATACCGCTTTCACAAATTGACAGTAAAACTTCAGTCATCCCATTCTTAATATTGGATATCAATTATAGGCTTAAAATTACACTCGACTACAACTTCCTACGCTTCATCTCGGTCTGTATAAATTTCAATTCTCTTCCCATCTCACCTGTCACAGAAGTATTTTCTTGTGCTCGTCTAATCAGATAAGGGATCACTTCTTTTACAGGACCATAGACCAAATACTTACCTACATTATATCCTGCTTCTGCTAGATTGAAGGTGATTTGATCACTCATTCCGTATAGTTGACTAAAATTGAGATGTGGATGCTTTTTATCAATATCCATTTTCTCGATCAGTTCTGCCTGATATAAACTACTCTTTTCATTGTGCGTCGCACAGCATGATCCTATTGTCTGATAGTTTTCTATACAGAACTTAATTGCAGCATCATAGTCTGCATCTGTAGAAGCTTTATCTTTTTGAATCGGCGACGCATACCCCATCTCCGCGGCTCTATTCCTCTCTTTTTCCATGTAGGCTCCTCTCACGAATTTGACGCCAAATAAATAGCCTTCTTCTTGGGACTTTCGGTAATCAGCCTTCAATTGCGCAAGCTTATCATGTCTGTATAACTGATAGGTATTATATACTATTACTTTCTCTCTGTTATACTTACTCATCATCTCAATAGCCAATCGATCTATTGTCACCTGCATCCAGCTTTCTTCAGCATCTATAAAAATACCAACGCCCAGTTCGTTTCCTTTCTCACAAATTTCGTCTACTCGATCATAGAGCTTTACATATGCTTTTTGATCTGCCTCAGATGCCGTTCCTGGTTTTTGCAATCTTTCCATTAATCCATTATCCGCTAAGCCAGATAATTTACATACTACAACTGGTACAGAATTATTCGCCGCAGCTAACTTAACAGATTGAATGATTTGATCTTTTACCTCATCATGTTCTTCGGGTGTAGATTTGCCTTCTGCTCCATAATCTAATATGGTAAGTGCATTATTATCATAGAGTTTGTCTATCGCCACTTGACAATCGAGTAATGTTTCACCACCACAAAACTGTTCATAAATGGTTTGCTTAACCGCGTACCTCGCAAATGGAAGATTGTACTTCACAGCAAATAAACCTACAGATGAAAGTAGCTTGGTAAGAAGACTATTACTCATTAGCTTAAACAACATCGAGGTCTTTTTGAGCTCTTTGTTTGATTTATTAGCAAATGCTATCTCTGTGTTGTCGAAGTTAATTTGGGTCCTCGGCTCCGGATCTGCCATTAGTAGTGATATTAGTTAGTTAGCTTGTGACTAAGATAATAGAAATATTTCTTTATAACCTTGTAAACAATTGAAAATGAAGATATGGACTTACTATTTATTCCAAATTTCCCACGCTTTATCTGCCTGATCATGTAGCATAGATAGACCATTCATAATAGCGGATCCCTGCTCTTCAAATCGTGTCAAAAATAGAGATTTTTTCGGATTATATACGAGGTCAAATGCGAAATGAGCATCACTGATATATTCATATGGAATGTCAGGACAAGTGTCAATATCTGGGCTCGTACCTAGTGGAGTCGTATTGATAATAAGAGTATGGGCAGCCATCACTTCTTCATCGATCTGGTCATAGGTGAGATACTGGGGATTACGAGAAACCAGTTGCCAATCTATTCCCATCTGTGTCAATACATACTGACAAGCCTTTGAAGCTCCACCGGTACCGAGTATAAGGGCTTTCTCAACACAAGCTCCATCTAAGAGACTGTATAGCGAATTCTCTAAACCATAGGCATCTGTATTATATCCCTTGAGCTTACCATTGACTATATGTACTGTATTGACGGCGCCAATCTTCTTAGCCGCATCAGACAATTCATCTAGATAAGGTATAATTTGTTCTTTGTAAGGAATGGTTACATTAAATCCTGACATCCCTTTATCTATCAAGCCTTGTACTTCTCCGATATCGCTGAGAGGGTAGGAATTGTATTCCGCGTCTCCAATATCGCTTGCTTCAAATTTAGCAGCAAAATAACTTGGCGAAAACGAATACGTAAGCGGATAGCCTATAAGTCCATATTTTCTGATTTTACGCACTACTTTCCTTTTCCTTGTATGAGCACTAATAATGTATAAAACATGATTTTAAAATCAAGACTGAGGGACATATTCTCTATGTATAGAATATCAAACTTGAGCCTCTGAACCATCTGATCTACATTGGATGCATAACCATATTTTACTTGACCCCAGGACGTAATTCCTGGTCTTACTTTGAGTAGATGCTTATAATGCGGTGAACGCTCTAGTATCAAATCTATAAAATGCTGACGTTCTGGACGAGGCCCAACTAAAGACATATCACCTCTCAGTACATTCCAAAACTGAGGAATCTCATCTAATCTCCAAACTCGCATTACCTTTCCCCACTTAGTAATCCGACTATCAGAATCATGAGATAACTGTGGACCTGCATCTTCTGCATTGGTAAACATCGAACGAAATTTTAATATCTTGAAAGTCTCGCCGTTGATACCGACCCTATCTTGCTGATATATTATAGGCCCATCCGAAGAAAACTTTACTCTGATCGCAATGTAAATGATCAAGGGAAGTAATATGATTAACGCCACTGCACTTGCCGTAAGGTCTATAAGTCTCTTAATGATCATCTGCCACCTCGGCATCAGTTCTCGTTGCACTTCTATCAGTACCGACCCAAACAAATGATTCATCTTCACTGTACCTAACATGATATCATACATATCTGGAATCACTTTGATCAACAGATCATCCGAAGCATGAAATAGCCTATCAAATACATCTTGCATCCTATCGTGCTCTGATGTTTCTACAGCCACTATAACATCACTGATTTGATACTTTTCTAATACTGCTTGTATATCTGGAATCTTACCTAGCTTGGGTAATCTATCTTCTATAACGTTTTGTGATTTTCCATTACTATCAATGAAACCAACGAACTCATGCCCCATACTATAGGGTCTACTTTTTACTTCTTCGTATAATTCAACCGCATTCTTATCTCCACCAATAATTAAGGTGTTGTAATATACTTTCCCTGCTTTGAGTCGACGCTTAGTATAAGTGAGGATAATCATCCTCGCTACTACTGTCAATCCAAAATGCAGTAAAAACAATCTTGTGAATGAATTAAAGTAAGAGGTATACTGCAATACGGAATCATCCATCATTACAGTAAAAAACAATAAGAGTACTCCGAAAAAAGAGATCCATAAAGTCCTCTGAAAAGTAGCTAGTCTAGAGTATCTGTATACATCACTATACTTATCAAATATAGAGTACAATATCTGCCAAATGATTGGGATCAATAAGAGACCATAATATAGCTTTTGATCGGCAAAAATACTTTCCCAAGTAATTCCAGGCTCTTCTATACCCTTACGAAATGTAAAGAAACAGAACCACGCTAACATAGACATCAGATAGTCTGATAGTCTATATATGATAAGGCTCATTTGTCTCTGCTTCTTATTTTTCATCGACTAATTAAAAATGCACTAATTTTATATTATCCAAGTAAATATTGGACGGAATAGTGTTACCTGCTGTGATTGCAGATGCCAATGAAATAGTATATCTATCGATCTCCACACTACCTACAAACTCAGATATATCGATATAAATCTTATTCCACTCTGTACTTGGAGCTATTAATACAGAATAATCTCTTTGTATGAAGTTAGCTCTGTATGTAATCCAGCCAGCCAAAAATGGAAGATCACACTTATAATCTATTTCTATAAATGTAGATGATCCTAGATTATTTTGTCTGTCATAAGTAGCTAAAGTAGCTCTCTCAAAAGAACTTGTATCTGTATCAAATACAATATGTCCAGCACGGTTACCTCCGAAATTGGGTAATACTTCATCCGTCTGAATTACGATTTCTGTTCCCTCGTCGTCTGTTTCATTAGGGTCAGTGACAAATATGTGATTGTTTTCAAAATCTTCAATAAAGTCAAACTTCACATTGTCCGAATACTTGAATATTAGGGGAATAGACTTTTCCTCACGCGCATCAAGATTGGCAGCAACTGTGATAGGCTCAAAAAATGGATATCGGAGTGCATTCCCTACTCCACCATTATTTCTCACCCCTGCGAAAATCGAAAATTGCTTTTCTTCACCTGTAATGATAACAGGTACTTTTGCTGGAAGTGGAAAAATGCCAAGGAATTCAGGACCGTCAAATACCCATACGTCTTTAATATTATGCGTGGGTTCACCTTCTAATTGTGGGACAGTGCTCAATGTAGGGTTTTCGAAGACCAAGAAACCTGGTATCGGATCCTCATTATCAAATAGCGAACAGGAGCTTAATAGCATCGCTATGCATATGTAGGTAAGTAGTCTCAAGCTTTTCATATTATAATTCCTAAAAATAGAGCATTGTCTACCAAAGTGTCCAACGGTACTCTATTCTCTAAAATAACTGTACTATTAATACGTTTTACAATAGCAATTGTGTCTGTAGAAAGGAAATATTATTGTCACATTCGACATATAATTGTATCCTGTTAATAAATATGGTCTATTCTCTAAAATACATCAATACTGCACCAAACAGCGTGATCAGTACAATCAATACTGTTGCCATTTTGATGCTATACCTTATGTGATTAGAAAATGTCTCTATTTCTGTACTGAACTTAGGATACTTTGGCAATACTTCTTCCTTCATCTTCTGAGGGTTTAGTAAATGCTTCGTTTCGAATTCTACCCTATTCTGTACAAGCACCTTGTACGACTTCATGACTTTCACCCTGAAGTATACATTGACAAATAACATGGCTACGAATAGCCCTATGATGACTGATACTAGTATTACAAACATTCTTGCTAAATTGGAGGGCAAAATTAACCGAATTTTACAAATTTAAGCATTGAAGTCTATGTATCTACGTGCCGCTATAATATTGATAATCAACGTTTTTTCAACTTATCTAATAGCTCAAGAGGACATAACCTACTATCTTCCTGACATAGAATACGATACAGCGATACCAACGCCTGAGTCTGTTATAGGCCATCAAGTAGGCGAATGGCATATCAGCCACGACAAATTGGTGCATTACATGGAGAAATTAGCCGAATCTAGCGATCGAATCATCTTACAAGAATATGCAAGATCACACGAAAATAGACCTCTACTTAACCTCATCATATCTTCTCCTAAAAATCTAGCTCGAATAGATGACATTAAAACTACTCATCAAAAACTATGTATCCCAAGCGAAGCGAATCAAGTCAACACTGACAAAGAACCTATAGTAGTCTATCAAGGTTACTCTATCCATGGCAATGAATCTAGCGGTGTCAATGCAAGTATGTTAGTAGCTTACTATCTCGCTGCTGGTCAATCTCCAGAGGTACTCAACAAATTAGAAAATGGCATTTTCATTATCGATCCAGCTTATAATCCTGACGGCATCAATAGATTTGCCAGTTGGGTAAATAGCCATAAGAGCAAAAACCTAGTAAGCGACCCTGCAGATAGAGAGTATACAGAGGCTTATCCTAGAGGCCGTACGAATCATTATTGGTTTGATCTCAACAGAGATTGGCTATTACTGACACACCCAGAATCTCAAGGCCGAATCAAAGTCTTCCACGATTGGAAACCTAATATCCTCACTGATCATCATGAAATGGGTACTAATAGTACTTTCTTTTTTCAACCAGGCATACCCAGTAGAACCAATCCAAATACTCCGCAACGCAATCAAGATTTAACCGAAGAGATTGGCCACTTTCATGCACATGCACTAGATAGTATCAACTCCCTATACTATACCAAATCTAGTTTTGATGACTATTATTACGGTAAAGGATCTACATATCCTGATGCAAATGCTTGTGTCGGTATCCTATTTGAGCAAGCTAGCTCTAGAGGTCACTTACAAGAATCTGTCAATGGTCTGCTCTCCTTTCCATTTACTATCAGAAACCAAGTCGTTACATCTCTATCTACCCAAGAAGCGGCTATAGCTAAGAGAAAAGAGATGCTCGACTATCAGCGAACATTCTACCAAAACAATATCAAGGATGGCAAAAACAGTTCAATCGGAGGATGGATATATACTGACGTAGACGCATACAAACTCAAAAGATACAACGAGATCATGCTCGCTCACCAACTAGAGGTATACCCTATTACCCGCGACATCAAATCTGAAGGAAAAATATATAAGGCCAATCAGAGTTACTTCATTCCTATGGAGCAAATACAGTCCAAAATGGCCAAGACTATTTTCGAAAAAGTAAGAACGTTTCCGGATAGTTTATTCTATGATGTGTCTGCTTGGACGATGCCTCTTGCATTTGATCTACAATACTCCGAGCTAAATAAAAGCAGTAAAACTAAGCTGAAGCTCGGACAACGAATGCAAGAAGCACAATCTATAGTAGGAAAATTACACGCTGCAGATCAAGCTTATGCATATATATTTGACTGGAATCAATACAAATCTGCCAATGTACTTCTTGGTCTACAAGATGCAGGCCTCAATACTAAGATGACACACAAAGAATTGGATGTCAACATCAATGCAGATCGTCAAAAAGTAAACACAATTTTCGGAAGAGGATCCATTATCGTCCCACTACAAAATCAATCGAAATCCGCTGAAGAAATCGAAGCTCTATTAGCCGATCTAGCTAAAGAAAATGACTTAAACATATATGCACTATCGACCGGAATGACTGAAACTTACATGACTCTCGGCAATCCAGATATCGCAGCCTTAGATCGTCCAAATGTAATGGTGATTGTTGGCGATGGGACTAGTAGTTATGACGCTGGGGAGATCTGGCACATTATGGACCAAAGACTAGGATACCCACTCACGAAGATGGAGACTGGAGATGTATCACCTTCATCACTTCAGAGGTACAATACTATCGTAATGGCTCATGGCTGGTACGGCACACTTGATGAAAATCAAATTTCTGATATATCAGACTGGGTCAAAAAAGGAAATACCCTTATCACTATAAGAGGCGGCACAGACTGGGCAGCACAGAAAAAGTTAATCGATCTAGAGCGGTATAAAGGAAAAACTGGTAAATCTAAAGCAGACAAATACCAACCTTACGAAGTACATCCAGTAAAACGAGGAGCAGGAATTGTAGGAGGAGCTATATTCGAAACTCAAATGGATCTTACACATCCACTATGCTACGGATATGCTGATGATATCTTACCCGTATTTCATCGAGGCACCAATGTATATGAACCTACCAATAATCCATATGCTACTCCGATGAAGTATACTTCAAAGCCAATTCTATCTGGCTATATTCCAAGAGGTTTCGATAGTAAGATCGCTAATCAAGCAGCATTGACAGTGCATAGATTAGGAGGTGGCAGAGTGATTGCATTTCAAGACAATCCAAATTTTCGTGGCTATTGGTATGGCGGCACTAAGCAGTTTTATAACGCGATATTCTTTGGTGCGGAGATCAGTAGTCGGACTATGGAGTAG
>CALKJD010000049.1 GCA_937995755.1 uncultured Saprospiraceae bacterium
TAGAGCTTATAGAGAAGGTAGAGAAGTTAATTGGTCGGAAAGTGAGATATGTGATCTTTGATAAAGAAGAAGAGCATTTAATTGAAGCCAATATGCACCCTTTGTTATTGTGGAGTAGTGAAAAGAGGAATTAAAATGGAGAGGTTAGATAAAGTATCGCCTTTGGAATCCAAATGGTATGCGATTCACACCAAATATAAATGTGAAAAGTATGTAGTTAATTCACTTTTGAAAAAAAACATAGAAGCATATACACCATTAATTAACGTGACTAAGAAGTATACGCGAAAAGTAGTTTCTAGAGAAATACCTCTAATCAATTGCTATGCGTTTGTATATGTCAAACCAGATCAGTTTGTCAAAGTGTTACAGACGGAATATGTATTTTCATTTCTTAAAGTAGGAAAAGAGCTCAATACTGTAAAGCAAGAAGAAATAGACTTGTTGAAGCGAATAACAGGAGCGTATGTCGAGGTAAGGGCAGAAGAGATAGAATATGCTGAAGGCATGGAAGTAGAAATTGTTTCAGGGAATTTGACAGGTGTCAAAGGTGTGCTATTAGAGAAGAAGAGTAAACATAATTTTTTGGTAGAATTGAGATCACTCTCATACCAATTAAAAATATATGTAGATCCAGATCATCTCAGAATCATCGATAAGGTGGCATTGGAGATGTAATAGGTTTATAACTGTAATAAATGATAGGAGACTAAGTCGTTGCGACTTATCAAAGGCGAAGCCATATCTATCGATGAATGAATGTAATCATAAACAATAACTTCATTAAGGCATTAAAATGAACATTACTGTAGTAGGAACTGGATATGTGGGATTAGTCTCTGGGACTTGTTTTGCTGAGACAGGTAACAATGTAGTTTGTGTAGATATAGATGAAAACAAAGTGCAGCGCATGAAAAATGGCGAGGTACCTATATATGAACCTGGATTAGAAGTCTTGTTTGAAAGAAACACTAAACAGGGTAGACTATCTTTTACAACTGATTTAGCAGAAGGAATCAAAGATGCTGAAATCATATTTTTAGCTTTACCTACTCCTCCTGGAGCAGATGGCTCTGCAGACCTTAAGTATATACTAAAGGTGGCGGATGATTTATCTCAGATTATTACTGACTATAAAGTAATAGTTGATAAAAGTACAGTACCAGTAGGAACTGCGGATAAAGTACATGCACGATTAGCAGCACACTTAGATGAATCTCTTTTTGATGTAGTATCTAATCCAGAGTTTCTCAGAGAAGGAGTAGCAGTTGAAGATTTTATGAAGCCTGAAAGAGTTGTAATAGGCACTTCGTCCATTAAGGCCAAAAGAGTAATGGAGCGACTATACAATCCATTCGTTCGACAAGGTAATCCAGTGATCTTTATGGATGAAAAATCTGCTGAAATGACCAAGTATGCGGCTAATTCATTCTTGGCGACTAAGATTACCTTTATGAATGAAGTGGCTAACCTTTGCGAAATGGTGGGCGCGAATGTAGATATGGTACGCAAGGGAATAGGTAGCGATAGTAGAATTGGAAAGCGATTTTTGTTTCCTGGCGTAGGGTATGGTGGTAGTTGTTTTCCTAAGGATGTACAAGCATTAGCTAAGACCGCACAAGAGCATAACTACGAATTTAGAATCCTTCAGTCTGTCATGGATGTTAATGAAGATCAAAAGTCTATTCTTTCAAAGAGAATAATAAAATACTTTGGTGAGTCAGTAGCTAATAAAACAATTGGTATTTGGGGACTTTCATTTAAACCCAATACAGATGATATCCGAGAAGCGCCAGCTCTTACTATAATTAACGAGTTGCTAGAAGCAGGCGCAAAAATCAAAGCATTCGATCCGGAGGCTATGGATAATGTTAAAGAAATAATTGGAGACAAAATAACTTTCTGTGATAATCAATACGATGCCATCGAAGATGCTGATGCTTTGGCCGTAATTACGGAGTGGAATGCTTTCCGTACCCCAGATTATAATAAGATATTATCAAGTCTCAAAGAACCTATTGTGTTTGATGGTCGAAATGTTTTTGATCCTGAGGATATGAAAGAAAGAGGATTTGTTTATAGTAGTATAGGAAGGCCTTAAGCGCTAAGAATTCTACTTATTTTCAAGTAAAAACAATCAAAGATTAGTAAGTCTACAAATATTCATCCAATTGATCACCTTACGCTCAGTCGTACAGTTCGTGAAAAACTATTAAATCAACAAGCGAAAGTACTTTGGTTTACTGGCTTGTCTGGATCAGGTAAGAGTACCATAGCTATTGCTTTGGAGAAAGAGCTTTTTGCAAGAGGCTATCATTGTTACCTTTTAGATGGAGACAATGTACGTAATGGACTTTGTAATAACCTTGGTTTTACGAATGAGGATAGGACAGAGAATATTAGACGGATATCAGAGATGTCAAAATTGTTTGTTGACGCTGGCGTGATTTGTATTAATGCATTTGTCAGTCCAACATTAGCGATTAGAAAAATGGCAGAGGAAATTATAGGGTCAGATGATTTTATAGAAGTATATATAAACACTCCGCTGGAAGTTTGTGAACAAAGAGATGTCAAAGGGTTGTATAAAAAAGCAAGAGCTGGAGAAATTAAAAATTTCACAGGAATAGATGCTCCCTATGAAGCTCCAATACTTCCTCAGATTGAAATTAAAACTGTAGAGCAGAGCATAGAAGAATCATGTCAATTAATTATCAATCAATTGATTAATAAATGAATATACTAATTACAGGAGGAGCTGGATTTATTGGATCTCATGTGGTGAGAAGATTTGTCACACAGTATCCAAATTATAATATTGTCAACTTAGATAAATTGACTTATGCTGGCAACTTGGAAAATATAAAAGATATAGATCAATCATCAAATTATACTTTTGTCAAAGGGGATATTGCAGATCTAGAGCAAATGAGATCTGTTATAAAAGATCACGATATTACTGGAGTGGTTCATCTCGCTGCCGAGTCACATGTGGATAGATCGATTACAGATCCATTGATATTTGTAAGAACTAATTTGATAGGTACATCTAATTTATTGCAAGCATGTAAAGAGGCCTGGAAAGACGATTGGAAAGGTAAACTTTTCTATCATGTCTCCACAGATGAAGTGTATGGGAGTCTAGAAATGGACGATAGCATGTTTACAGAGAACACAGCATATGATCCGCGCAGTCCTTATTCTGCGAGTAAAGCTGGATCTGATCATATGGTCCGAGCATTTCATCATACCTATCAAATGCCAATAGTAATCTCTAATTGTAGTAATAATTACGGTCCAAATCATTTTCCTGAAAAATTGATTCCATTATTTATTAATAATATCATTAATAGAAAATCATTGCCAGTGTATGGATCAGGAGAGAATGTGAGGGATTGGCTGTATGTAGAGGATCACGCGAGAGCAATAGATGAAATTTTCCATAAAGGAAAGCATGGAGAAACTTATAATATAGGAGGGCATAATGAATGGTCTAATATCGATTTGATCAAAACACTTTGTGCTGTGATGGATAGTAAATTAGGTAGAGAGAAAGGAGAAAGTGAAAAGTTGATTACTTATGTTACCGATAGAGCGGGTCATGATATGAGATATGCCATAGATGCTAGTAAGTTGCAAAATGAAATAGGTTGGACACCGTCATTGCAATTTGAAGAGGGTATTTCTAAGACTATCGATTGGTATCTAACCAATGAAGAATGGTTGGAGAATGTCACTAGTGGAGCATATCAGGAATACTATAATAATCAGTACGGAAAGTAATAGTCTAAGAGATTAACTATAAAATAGTTTTATGGCATTAAGCGAAAAATATAATATACTAATTACCGGAGCGGCAGGATTCATATCTAGTTGTCTAGCCCATAGATTGTATAAGCAAGGCCATACACTTATTCTTGTAGATAATTTTCATTTCCCAGAAAAGAATAAAAATCTTGAAGGCTTATCTTCATGTAAGAGAATAGAAAGGGATGATCTATTTAATTGGATAGAAGATAACGAACCAGCCGTTGATTTTGTATTCCATTTAGGCGCTCGTACAGACACTACGGAGTTCAAAAAAGATATTTTCGACAAACTCAATGTTGAATACTCAAAAGATATATGGCGATACTGTGCGCTAGAGGATATTCCATTATTCTATGCTTCTTCTGCAGCTACTTATGGGTTGGGAGAGTTTGGTTTTGTAGATGATCACGATATAGTAGAATCATTAAAGCCACTTAATCCGTATGGAGACTCTAAAAATGATTTTGATAAATGGGCTTTAAAAGAATTTATGGAACCACCATCTTGGTACGGCTTTAAATTTTTTAATGTATTCGGTCCAAATGAATATCATAAGGGAAGAATGGCTTCTGTGGTATTTCATTTTTATAATCAATTGATGAATACAGGAGAAGTTAATTTGTTTAAATCCCATAAAGAAGAATACGGTGATGGAGAACAAACAAGAGATTTCATTTATGTTGATGATCTGATAAATGTGATGCTGTATTTTTTAGATCATCATGGAAAAGCAGAAAGTGGGCTATATAATATTGGAACAGGAAAGGCAAGAACGTACAACGATTTAGCAAAGGCAATTTTTAAAGCCGTAGATAAAAGTCCAGTTATTAATTATATAGATACACCAGAAGATATAAGAGATAAGTACCAGTATTTCACAGAGGCTAATATGAGTAAAGTGGAAGCTGCTGGATACGATAAGCCGTTTACTTCGCTGGAAGATACAGTCGCTCATTATATTAATGAGTATTTATCACAGAACAATAGAGTTTATACAGGTGAATAGGACAAAAGATGTATTAGTAATTGGAGATGTTATGTTAGACCAATATTTGTCAGGGTCTACTGATAGACTCTCTCCAGAAGCGCCGGTGCCAGTAGTAAAGATAGATTCACAATTTTCAGTTTTAGGAGGAGCAGCTAATGTGGCCAATAATTTGGCGGCATTAGGGGCTAAAGTATCTTTACTAGGCGTAGTTGG
Source organism: uncultured Saprospiraceae bacterium (assembly GCA_937995755.1). GTDB lineage: Bacteria > Bacteroidota > Bacteroidia > Chitinophagales > Saprospiraceae > UBA1994. The sequence continues at coordinate 5,012 of CALKJD010000049.1, forward strand.
AAGGGATGATAATGCAAGGATCGTTAATGAATTACTTGAGTCTAAAGGAATCGCAAACCAACTTCTTGACGTTGATATTTATACTACTGTTAAAACACGTGTAATATCTCGAAATCAACAAATGGTCAGAGTAGATCGTGAACAGCTTTTTGATGATGACGATGCATTTGTTGATCACCTTTCAGGAGTTTTGTCTTTCTTTAAAGGAGACGCCATTATTGTATCTGATTATGCGAAAGGAGTCTGTTCTCCTGCCGCTATGAAATCAATATTGACATGGGCAAGTATTAATAATGTAAAAGTGTTAATTGATCCTAAAGGAACGGATTGGTCTAAATATGAAGGTGCGTTTTTGATTAAGCCCAATGTCAAAGAATTAGAAGAACTATTCAATACCAAGATTGAAAATACCAATGATGAGATTGCACAATTTGCAAAAGAAATCAAACAAAGGTATAATATTGATCATGTGTTAGTCACTCGATCTGAAGAGGGTATGACCCACGTGCATGAAGAAGTTCTTCACATCAAAAGTAGGAAAGTAGATATATACGATTTATCAGGTGCAGGTGATACTGTTATTGCAGTACTTGTGTATTTGATACAACAAGGTGAAGATATTTCTATAGCTATTAATAAGGCAAATCAGGCAGGTAGTTATGTCATTACGAAGCCTAATACATATGCGATTTCTAATAGTGAACTTAACTCACTCAACTAATGAAAAGAATACTAATAACAGGCGCGGCAGGATTTTTAGGCTCACACCTTTCTGATAGGTTTATCAATGAAGGATATGAAGTGATAGGGATGGACAATCTCATTACCGGAGATATGGATAATATTGCGCATTTGATGCCTTTAGAAAAATTTTCTTTTCATCATCATGATGTAAGTAATTACGTTCACGTGGCGGGTGACTTAGATTATATTTTACATTTTGCATCACCTGCATCACCTATAGATTATTTGAAAATGCCAATTCAAACGCTGAAGGTAGGGTCACTAGGTACGCATAATTTATTAGGCTTAGCCAAGGCCAAAGGAGCCAGAATGCTTATAGCATCTACGTCAGAAGTTTATGGTGATCCTTTAGTAAATCCACAGCCAGAAGAGTATTGGGGTAATGTGAATCCAATAGGACCTAGAGGAGTCTATGACGAGGCGAAAAGATTTCAGGAGGCTATGACTATGGCTTATCATACATACCATGGATTAGAAACAAGAATCATACGTATTTTTAATACATATGGTCCTCGGATGAGAGTAAATGATGGTAGAGCTTTACCTGCATTTTTCTCTCAAGCTATCGAGAATAAAGACATCACTGTATTTGGAGATGGCAGCCAAACAAGAGCATTTTGTTATGTAGATGATTTGGTAGAGGGGATTTATAGATTGTTACATAGTGATTATAGTTTACCAGTTAATATTGGTAATCCGGATGAGATAACTATCCTACAGGCTGCGGAAGAAGTATTAAAAATAGTAGAGGGAACCACGTCGAAAATTATACATCAAGGACTTCCAAAGGATGATCCTAAGGTGAGACGTCCAGATATCACTAAAGCGCAGAATTTATTAGATTGGAACCCAACAGTTGATAGACATGATGGTTTCCGACGCACGTACGAATATTTTAAAACTAAGCTTAATTAAATATGGCTAATATTCAAATGGTAGATGTTAGAGGACAATATCTACAAATAAAGGAAGAAATAGATGCAGGCATTCAAGAAGTAATTGATAGCTGCGCATTTATTAATGGGCCTAAGGTAAAGGTATTTCAAGCTAATATGGAATCCTACTTAAATGTCAAACATGTCATTCCTTGCGCTAATGGTACAGATGCATTGCAAATAGCATTAATGGCACTAGAGCTGAAAGCAGGAGACGAAGTAATTGTTCCTGCGTTTACTTATGTGGCAACTGCAGAGGTGATCGCATTGTTGGGCTTGGTTCCTGTAATGGTAGACGTAGATCCAGATACATTTAATGTAACAGCAGATATCGTTGAAGCAGCAATCACTTCAAAAACTAAAGCAGTAGTACCTGTACATTTATTTGGGCAGGTAACTGGTGATATGGTGGAAATCATGGAGTTGGCTCAAAAGCACAACTTCTATGTAATCGAAGATAATGCTCAAGCTATAGGAGCCAATTTTAAAGCTAATAATGGTTCGATATCTAAGTCAGGGACTATAGGTCATATTGGATGTACCAGTTTTTATCCTTCTAAGAATTTGGGCTGCTATGGAGATGGTGGCGCAATATTTACCAATGATGATAAATTAGGGGTTAATATAAAAAAGATAGCGAATCATGGTCAAGTAAAAAAGTATCATCATGATGTTATTGGCTGTAATTCTAGATTAGATAGTATTCAAGCCGCCGTACTTGATGTTAAGTTAAAAAGGTTAGATCAATATTGTGAAGCTCGTGAAAAGGCAGCAACATATTATGATAAGAATCTAGCAGGAATTGAAGGATTGGTAGTGCCAGTAAGAGAGAAAAGGTCTTCTCATGTTTTTCATCAGTATACCCTCAGAGAGCAAACAGGAAGAAGGGATGAATTGCAAGCATACTTGAAAGAAAAAGACATTCCAAGTATGGTTTACTACCCAGTGCCTCTGTATAAGCAAGATGCATTTAAGCATTATGCACCGGACATTAATCTGTCGGTAACCGAACAGCTTTGTAATGAAGTGATATCCTTACCTATTCATACTGAGATGAACTACGAGATACAGGATATAATAATAGAAGCAGTTAAAAGCTTTTATAAATAAGGGTAAAACTAATTTTGAATTATTAGCCTAAATAGAAATTGAGTTATGGAAAATAAATATTTCGCACATGAGACGGCAGTCGTTGATGACGGTTGTACCATTGGAGCAGGGACAAAAATTTGGCACTTTTCTCATATCATGCCCAAGTGTATCCTAGGAGAAAAATGTAATATTGGTCAGAATGTAGTGATCTCTCCAGAAGTGGTACTTGGTGATAACGTGAAGGTGCAAAATAATGTATCTATATATACAGGAGTTACTTGTGAGGATGATGTGTTTCTAGGGCCATCTATGGTGTTTACAAATGTAATCAATCCAAGAAGTGCTGTAAATAGAAGAGGACAATATTCTAAAACTACTGTAAAAAAAGGTGTGTCAATTGGAGCCAATGCGACTATAGTGTGTGGTAATGATATTGGCGAGTATGCGTTTATCGGAGCAGGTACAGTAGTGACCAAAGAAGTACTTCCTTATGCTCTTATTGTGGGTAATCCAGGAAGGCAAATAGGTTGGATGAGCGAGTTTGGTCATAGATTAAAATTTAACGAGGATGGAGTTGCCGTTTGTGATGAAAGCGGAGATAGATATAAATTACAGCAAGGGAGAGTATCAAAAATATGAATAAGAAAAAGATCATTGCAATAGTTGGTGCTAGACCACAATTTATCAAGCATTTTCCATTTGAAAAAGCTGTCGAGGATTCGTTTGAATTAATTACTATTCATACAGGTCAGCATTATGATGATTATATGAGTAAGATTTTTTTCGATCAGATGAAGATGCAACGTCCAAAATATATGTTAGATATTGGCAGTCGAGGGCATGGCGCTCAGACAGGGCTGATGATGGTGGAGATCGAAAAAATAGTTGAAGAAGAAAAGCCTGATTGGATCGTCGTTTATGGTGACACTAATTCTACATTGGCAGGCGCTCTTGTAGCGGCCAAATTGCATATTCCTATTGCACATATTGAGGCAGGGTTAAGGTCGTTTAATAAGCAAATGCCAGAAGAGGTGAATAGGATTATGACGGATCATATATCTACATTGCTTTTGGTGCCAAGTGCAACAGCAACAAAAAATTTGAAGAACGAAGGTATTGTTGATAATGTAGAAGTTGTCGGAGACATTATGAAAGACCTAGTGCAAATGTCAATCAATGATGATGTAATACCCTCAAGAAAATTTTCAAGTGATTATTATTATGCTACGTTACATAGGCCGTACAATACAGATGAAAAAGATAGACTAAAACATGTATTACAAAGTCTGAATGGCCTTGATAAAAAGGTGATTTTTTCAATCCATCCGAGGACGATAAATGCAATGAAAAAATTCGGATTAGATAGAAGTTCGTATTCTAATATAGTGTTTATAGATCCTCAAGGTTATTTTGATAACCTATCATATTTGTATTATTCAGATGGACTTATTACAGATAGTGGCGGTATGCAGAAAGAGGCTTATTGGTTAAAGAAAAAATGCATTACCATTAGAACAGAATCGGAATGGGTGGAAACATTAGAGAATAATGCTAATACGCTTGTGTTTGAAGATCTTACATCTTTAACTGAAATTATGAATATAAAGGGCCAATGGAATGATTCACTTTATGGTAAAGGTGATTGTGGGGTTCAAATCAATAAACTATTACAAGTAATAAAATAATGAGTGGTGATAATTTTGCATTAATAGGCGCGGCTGGATATATAGCTCCAAGACATATGAGAGCTATCAAAGATACAGGTAGTAATTTACTTGCCGCCATGGATAATAATGATAGCGTTGGTATAATAGATAGTTACTTTCCTGAGGCTGCATTTTTTACAGAGTTTGAACGATTTGATCGTCACATGGAAAAGCTCAAAAGGACTGAATCGCAAGCAAAATATATAAGTATTTGTAGTCCAAATTATTTGCATGATGCTCATATTCGATTTGGTTTAAGATATGGTGCAGATGTAATTTGCGAGAAACCTATTGTACTTAATCCATGGAATATAGATGCACTAGAAGATATCGAAAGAGAAACTGGCAGGAATATATATAACATTCTACAACTTAGATTGCATAAGAGTATTATTGATCTGAAGCAAAAAGTTGATAATGGTCCAGCCGATAAAATTTATGATTGTGATCTTACATACCAAACCTCTAGAGGGAATTGGTATTATACTAGCTGGAAAGGAGATTCAGAAAAGTCAGGAGGAATAGCAACTAACATTGGTGTTCATTTCTTTGATATGCTGGGATGGATATTTGGAGATATAAAGCGAAATGTAGTTAATGTACATACCCACGATAGAGCTGCAGGTTATTTAGAGTTTGAGAAAGCAAGAGTGAGATGGTTTCTTTCCATCAATTATGATACTCTGCCAGAAGAAATTAAGGCTACAGGCAAGAGAACGTATAGATCTATTACTATCGATGGAGAAGAGATAGAATTTTCAGATGGATTTACAGAGTTGCACACAGATAGTTATAAGGATATTTTAGCAGGAGGTGGATTTAGAATAGGCGAAGCACGTAAGGCGATACAGACAGTGTACGACATTAGACATGCAGAACCAGTTGGACTCAAAGGTGAGTATCATCCATTTTGTAAATTACCAGCGGCAAAACATCCATTTAAATTATAATTCAACGTTTGGCGTCGAATACACTTATAATCACTATTCCATCTGTTAATGTACCTGAGGTAAAATACGTCTTTCATTGTTTGATGAAGGAATTTTTAGGCCTTGAATACGAATTAGTTATTTCCAGAGAAATATGTGATTTTAGCATTAGCTATAATTCACAGAGCTTAAGAATTGCAAATGTTTTTTTTAGAGATGACGATGTAGATAATCTGTATACTTCATATAATATCCCCACAAATATTTATTGTGGAGTTATTGATTTGAATAATTCAAAGAAACCGCAAGTATCTATTTTTGGGGATTGTAGTTTGGCAAAAAATGAAGAAGGAATCTATTGGGGGAATGATATAGTTGCAGCTACATTTTACATGCTTACTAGATGGGAAGAAGCTGTAGTTCAGAGTAAGGATCGACATAGTCGATTTGTGGCTAAAGATAGTTTAGCATATAAGAACAATTTTTTGCACAGACCTATTGTGAATGAGTTCGTAGAGATAATCTATCAAGTACTCAAATCATTTGGTATGGCGCAGAATCGTAAATTTCGGCAATATAGAACTATTGCTACGCATGATGTAGATCGCCCATATTTATGGAGTTCTACTTGGGGTAAGATGAAGTCTGTAGCAGCTTCATTGTTAGTCAGGAGAAGTAGTGAAGAGTTAATGTCACGCTTGCATTGTTGGTCTTCAGGTAAGGATCCGTTTGATTCTTTCGATCAGTTAATGGATATGGCAGAAGAAATTGGAGAGAAGGCACATTTTTTCTTTATGTCTGGAGGAGATTCGAAATTTGATAATTATTATCAGCTTGATGAAAATGTTGTAACTGACATTGTTAATAGCATAAAAAGAAGAAAACACTTTATAGGCATTCATCCTTCCTATAATAGCTATCAAAGTCAAGAAATGTTAATGACTGAGATAGATACACTCAGAGAGTCGATAGATCAAGAAGTGATTTCAAGTAGACAACATTATCTGAGGTTTGATGTTTCGAGTACTTGGAATAATTTGGACGCATGTAATATTGTTTGGGATAGTACATTGTGCTATGCAGATGTTGCAGGATTTAGAAGTGGTGTGTGTTACACATATCCGGTTTTTGATCTTAAAAGTAGGACACAACTGGAATTGCTCGAAAAGCCTCTCATAGTGATGGATACCACGCTACTGGCATACGAAGAGTTAGAAGCAAAAGCAGCAATATCAAGAGTTGAAGGTTTGCAAGAAGAGGTGAAGCGCTATGAAGGTGACTTTGTTTTTCTCTGGCATAATTCATCTTTTAATTCTATGGAATGGCTAGGGTATGACGAAGTATTCAAGTGTATGTATAAGCAATATTAATATTCGGGTGGATGCTGGAGTATTTAGAAAGGAGAGCAATGTTAAGTAACTAGTATGTTGAAATGAACGTTCTATTCATAACAAGTAATATACCGACTCCTAGTCAAAGAAATAATAACATCATTCTTACTATTGCAGAGGAAATATCGAAACATGCTAATGTTGAAATATTATATCCTAAGCCCTTTGTACCTTTCTTTTTGAACTTCATTGAAAAGTACAAGAAAATGTACAAGGGCAATGCTTGGGTGAATAATGGAAAGGAAATTAGAACCTATACCTACTTTAGGTTGCCGGTGAAAGGCTGGGCATTTAGATTGTTCAATGGTTTGTTGAGTCCCAAGATTAAATTTCACAATGATGTTGTTCCAGATCTGGTACATGCACATTATGTTTTTGCCGATGGATCTTTAGCGTTGTTGATACATAAAAAATATAATGTACCTTATGTGGTTACGGTTAGAGGTGATGATGCAAGAAAGATAGAAAATTTGGAGAAGAATTCATTTGATTATAATCATGCGAGAGAGGTACTAGAAAATGCGAGTGATGTGCTTTGTCTTAATCATTATCAAAAGAACGTGATTGAATCTTGTTTTGATGTTTCGGTTAGTGTTTTGCCTCATGGTATTGAAGAGTCAGAGATAATTGAACCCGTAACTGCGGTTGATAGTAGCGTGATAAAAGTAACGGTAGTAGGTGAATTAATCGAGCAGAAAAAAATTCATTGGGTTATTAATGCGGTGAAGAACTATCAAGGAAATCAAGAATTGAAGCTTAGTGTATTTGGAGATGGTCCATTGCGATCTTTGTATGAATCTGATTGTGCCGAGAGTGATAATATTTTTATATTAGGTAAGGTGCCGAGGGATGTGGTGATGGATGCACTAGTGGAAAGCGAAGTTTTTTGTTTGCCTAGTGAAAGAGAAACATTTGGTTTAGTATATGTTGAAGCAGCAGCCAAAGGAAATGCTATTGTTGCTCGATATAACGATGGTATTTGGGAAAACTTTATAGAAGGTGAAGAAGCATTATATGCTAAAGATGAATTTACATTCAATCAGTTGTTTAATAATGTAGTTGAAAACGCTAGTTTGAGAAATTCATTGATTCTCAAGGCAAATACTAGAGTGAGGGATTTTGGTTGGATAAACATTACAGAAAAATATTTTGATGTTTATACAGCGGCACTTAAAAAATGATTTGTGATAGGAATTAATAAACCCTTTAGGTTTATTATACCTAACCACGATAGAGTATATATTCTAATATCCAAGTAATCAATTAGTCTATATGATAATGATTAGGATGGTTGGAGTAGTTAATAAGTTTTTAAAGTAACTAATAGTAGTAAGAATAATTATATGAGAGTTATTAATCATTTAGAGGAATTGGAGTCAGAGTCAATATACATATTGAGAGAGGTTGCTGCTCAGTTTGAAAACCCTGTTTTAATGTTTTCAGGCGGCAAGGATTCTATCTTAATGGTTTATCTAGCACATAAAGCTTTTTATCCAGCTAGGATTCCGTTTACGCTATTACATATTGATACAGGGCATAATTTTCCTGAGACTATTGAATATCGAGATGCATTAGTTGAGAAGTTTGGAGCAAAGCTAATAGTTGGTTCTGTGCAAGAGGCAATAGATCAGGGTTTGGTGGTAGAGGAGACTGGATTTAACGCAAGTAGAAATGGTTTACAAACCACGGCTTTATTAGAGGCATTGGAGAAGGGTAAGTATGATGCAGCTCTAGGTGGTGCACGAAGAGACGAAGAAAAGGCAAGAGCGAAAGAAAGATTTTTTTCCCATAGAGATGAATTTGGTCAATGGGATCCAAAGAACCAGAGGCCAGAGTTATGGAATTTGTTCAATGGTAGAAAAAAAATGGGAGAGCATTTTAGAGTGTTTCCTATCTCGAATTGGACTGAATTAGATGTGTGGCAATATTTGGCAAAGGAAGAAGTGCCATTGCCTTCATTATACTTTGCTCACGATAGGGAAGTAATTGAAAGAGATGGAACCCTATTAGCTGATTGTGGATATATTACTAAGCGTCCAGATGAAAAGGTATTTGTTGAAAAAGTGAGATGTAGAACTATTGGTGATGTAACGTGTACTGGTGTATGGAGATCGGATGCTGAGACTGTAGAAGATATTATTAAAGAAATTTCTACAACTAGAATAACTGAGAGAGGAGGACGTACTGATGATAAGAGAAGTGAAACTAGTATGGAGGATAGAAAAAAGTTAGGCTACTTTTAGATTGTGGTAGGGAAGATCATTTAAAATTCAATTAAATAAATACAGGTGGATATAAAAACTACGAACAGTGAACTCTTAAGATTTACTACTGCAGGATCAGTAGATGATGGCAAGTCCACGTTGATTGGTAGATTACTTTATGATAGTAAGTCGATATATCAAGATCAATACGAAGCGATTGAAAGAGTAAGTGAGCGGAGAGGTGAAGATGGGGTTAATTTGGCTCTATTAACGGATGGTTTGAAATCTGAGAGAGAGCAGGGAATTACCATAGATGTAGCCTATCGTTATTTTTCGACGCCCAAAAGAAAATTTATAATAGCGGATACTCCAGGTCATATCCAGTATACAAGGAATATGGTAACTGGTGCGAGTACCGCAAACGTAGCATTAGTTTTAATAGACGCGCGTAATGGAGTAGTGGAGCAAACTAAGAGACATGCTATAATTTCTTCATTATTACAAATACCACACTTAGTAGTATGTATTAATAAGATGGATTTAGTTGATTATTCGCAAGAGCAATATGAAACCATAAAGACATCTTTTGAGAAATTTGCGAGTAAGCTTGATGTTAAAGATGTGAGCTTTATACCTATTTCTGCATTGAAAGGAGATAATGTTGTCAACCGTTCTGAGAATATGCCTTGGTATGAGGGTGCAACATTAATGTATTATCTAGAAAATGTACATATCGCAAGTGATCATAATTTGATTGACAATAGATTTCCTGTTCAATATGTTATACGACCGTATAATGATGAGCATCATGATTATAGAGGTTACGCGGGTAGAGTCGCTGGAGGAACTTTTAAGGTAGGGGATGAAATTATTGCTCTGCCCTCTGGATTCGGAAGCAAAATAAAATCTATTGTAGGTCCAAGAGGAGAACAATCTGATGCCATACCACCAGAATCAGTAACTATATTATTGGAAGATGATATAGATATAAGTAGAGGAGATATGATTGTGAGGCCTAATAACCAACCAGAAGTAGTCCAAGATTTGGATGTTATGATTTGTTGGTTTGATCATCTTAAAGCATTGACACCAAGAGGAAAGTATGCAATAAGACATAGTACTCAGGAAGCAAGATGCATTGTAAAAGAAGTAAAGTATAAGCTTGATATACAAACACTTAGTAGGGATCAGGAGGATCTTGAAATTAAAGTGAATGACATCGCGAGAGTTGTGCTTAGGTCTACTAAGCCGCTTTTTATTGATGCATATAAACAAAATAGAATTACTGGAAGTATAATTCTCATTGATGAAGCTACTAATAATACAGTAGGTGTAGGTATGGTGATTTAAGAAAAAATATATAATTACGTAGATCTAGTTCTCCTACTTAGTAGAATGAAATCTAAAAAAAAGTGAAAAATTTAGCAACAGAAATAATAAAGAAATGAAAATCGGAGTAATAGGACTAGGCTACGTAGGATTACCACTAGCCGTAGAATTTGGAAAAAAACATATGACAGTTGGTTTTGATATTAATCAAGCCAGAGTTGATGAATTAAAAAGTGGAGTAGATTCGACGTTGGAAGTTGCTAATGATGAACTCAAAGAAGTAATTGCATCTGCACAGGATTATGATAATGATGGTCTATTCGTTACCACGAATTTAGATGATTTGAAGGCTTGTAACTTTTATATAATTACAGTTCCGACACCTACTGATAAAAATAATAGACCGGTACTTACGCCTTTGAAAAAAGCGAGTGAGTCTATTGGGAAAGTTCTTAAGAAAGGAGACTATGTAGTATATGAGTCTACTGTATACCCTGGAGCAACAGAAGAAGAGTGTATTCCTGTATTAGAAAAAGTTTCTGGCTTAAAGTTTAATGAGGATTTCTTTGTTGGATATTCTCCAGAGAGAATTAATCCAGGAGATAAAAAACATACCGTTACCAAGATTTTAAAAGTAACTTCTGGATCTACTCCGGAAGCGGCAAAAGTGATTGATGATGTTTACAAGACTGTAATAACTGCGGGTACTTATATTGCTTCATCACTCAAAGTGGCAGAAGCGGCAAAAGTTATAGAAAATAGTCAACGTGATATAAATATTGCTTTTGTAAATGAGCTTTCTAAAATATTTAATAAACTAGATATTGATACTTTAGAAGTGTTAGAGGCGGCAGGAACGAAATGGAATTTCTTACCATTCCGTCCAGGTTTAGTAGGAGGACATTGTATAGGTGTAGATCCTTATTACTTAGCACAGAAAGCTCAGGAGGCAGGATATCATCCAGAGATTATATTAGCTGGCCGTAGGTTAAATGATACAATGGGTAATTATGTGGCTAGTGAGATAGTAAAGCTGATGATCAATAAAGATATTAAAGTCAAAGGTTCTAAGACTCTAATGTTGGGTATTACATTTAAAGAAAACTGTCCTGATATCCGTAACACTAAAGCAATTGATGTATACAGAGAGTTAGAGGATTACGGTACATCCGTGGATCTTTACGATCCGTGGGCCAATCCAGCAGAAGTCAAACATGAGTATGGAATAAATACTACAAATGATGCTTCATCTTTAGAAGGACAGTATGATGCAGTGGTGTTGACAGTTGCACATAAAGAATTTTTGGCAGAAGATGTCAAAAAGTATCTAAAGCCAGGTGGTGTGTTGTATGATGTAAAAAGTATACTTCCAAAAGAAGAGGTAGACGGCAGACTCTAAGATAAGGGTAAAATGATTAGACCATTAGCTGTAGGTAATATTGAGTTTATAGCTGAAAGAAATATAGAATATTGAATAGAGAGATATCTAAATTGAAGAATCAAGCTGAAGTAATGATACCCACCAAGTTTGGTGATTTTAAAACATTAGCATACGCTTCTAGCTCAGATGAGAAGATGCCACATATGGTACTCGTACATCCAGATACGGATATTTCGAGCATAGTGAATGTTCGTATTCATTCTGAGTGTATGACTGGTGATGTATTTCACAGTCATAGATGTGAATGTGGCGAACAGCTGGATTGGTCTATGCAATATATACAAGAGCATACGGGTGTCATCATTTATCTAAGACAAGAAGGCAGAGGTATTGGTATCATTAATAAATTGCACGCATACGTGCAACAAGATAAAGGTCTAAATACTGCCGAAGCGAATAGAGAATTAGGTTTTGGATATGATGATCGTACCTATGAAGATGCGCTAACGATATTAGCTGATCTAGGGATCGAAAGAATTTTTATGCTCACTAATAATCCTAATAAGATAGATGCATTTGATAATTCTAAGATTGAAGTAGTGAGTAGAGTGCCAGTGGAAATAGACCCACGCGAAGAAAATAAAAAGTATTTAGAAACGAAGAAAGAATTTTTTCATCATAAACTAGGTAAGGTATAATCCAGATATAAATTCTTAATACGAATTGTATCAACTCAATAGTGAATAATAAAATGATCAAGAAAAATATACTAGTAACAGGTGGGGCAGGTTTTATAGGAAGTAACCTCGTCGAAGAGTTACTCAAAGATGATCGAGTAGAAAAGGTGCGTGTATTGGATAATCTTTCAAATGGATTTTATCATAATATCGAAGAGTTTGTTTCAAATCCTAATTTTGAATTTATTGAAGGTGATATTACTGATTATAATACTTGTCTAGAAGCTTGTAAAGATATGCACCTTGTAAGTCATCAAGCTGCCTTAGGATCGGTGCCAAGATCTATTAAAGATCCTATTACTACGAATACTGTCAATATAGGAGGAACATTGAATATGTTCACAGCAGTAAAAGAAAGTAATGTTAGTAGAGTAGTATTTGCTGCTTCTTCATCTACGTATGGAGATAGTGAAAGCTTACCTAAAGTAGAGGATACAATAGGAAAGCCACTTAGCCCTTATGCCATTACTAAGTATGTCAATGAACTGTATGCAGATGTATATGCTCGCACATATGATTTTGAGTATATAGGATTGAGATATTTCAATGTATTTGGCCCTAAGCAAGATCCTCATGGAGCTTATGCCGCGGTTATCCCATTGTTTATGCAAGCTGCCATGAATGGTAAAGCACCTACCATTAATGGTGATGGTACTTTTAGTAGAGATTTCACTTATGTGGATAATGCAGTGTTTGCCAATGTTTTGGCGCTTTTCACGGATGAAAAATCTGCTATCAATGAAGTATATAATGTAGCTTGTGGAGATAGAAATAATCTGAATCAACTATGGACTGCTATCTGTGAAGTTACAGGTTCTAAAGTAAGTCCCATATATGGACCAGGAAGAGATGGGGATATCCCACATAGTTTAGCAGATATTACAAAAATTTCTAATGCACTAGGATATCATGTAAAAGATAATTTGTACGAAGGAATAAAAAAATCCTTGAACTATTATAAGAATTTATTTTCCAAAACATAAGCTACTTATAAGTCAATTGACTTTCCAATAGGGGAGAAGCTATATCAGCTATATTTACAATTAATAATACACCGATTTTAAAAAAAAAACAATTTTTTTTGAAGTAAAATAGAATACAAAATGATAAAGAACAAGAAAATTTTTATTACTGGAGGAGCAGGTTTTATAGCTAATAAAATCATTAAAATCTATATTGATGATAATGAAATATTTGTCTATGATAACTTTCATAGAGACACATTATCGGATAGCGAATTTGCTGATCACGAAAACATAACTGTAATTAAAGGTGACGTTTTGGATTTTGATCACTTATCAGCATCTATGAAGGGAATGGATATAGTTATTCATGCCGCAGGAATTGCAGGTATTGATACTGTAATTAAAAATCCTGTAACTACGATGAAGGTAAATATGATTGGTACTGCTAATGCACTTGAAGCTGCACGGGTTAATAATATAACTGATAGATTTATTGATTTCTCTACATCAGAGGTTTTTGGTAGTATGGCTTATAGATCTACAGAAAAGGATGAAACGGTGTCAGGGTCAGCAGGTGAGGCAAGATGGACATATGCTGTAAGTAAGTTAGCTGGTGAGCATTTGGCTCATGCTTATCATAGACAATTTAATTTACCTACGGTAACAGTAAGACCTTTTAATGTATATGGTCCGGGTCAGACTGGAGAAGGTGCCATTCAAATATTTTTGCAAAAGGCATTGAAAAATGAAGATATATATATAAATGGTGACGGTAATCAAATTAGGGCTTGGTGTTATGTTGATGACTTTGTAGACTGTATTCAACGATGTGTTGAAAATCCTGATGCTATAGGAGAGAGTTTTAATATTGGAAATTCGAGAGCTATTACTACTATTTTGGGACTTGCTCAAACAGTTTGTAGAGTTTTAAAATCAGATTCTAAAATAATTCATAGAGATCCTTTGTCTGCAGATATTGAACTTAGAATACCAAGTGTTGAAAAAGCTGAGTCTATTTTAGGCTTTAAAGCAAAAGTTGATTTAGATGAAGGAATACTAAGAACTACGGAGTACTTCAAACAAATAAAATAACTTATGGAATTTATACCATTACAGAAAGTATGTCTAGAGAAAAGCGATATAGATAGTGTCGTTTCTGTGTTAGAATCTGGTATGCTTGTACAAGGAGCAAAAGTTTTAGAGCTTGAAAACGAAGTAGCTCAATATTTAGGAGTAAAAAATGTCATTGCCGCTTCAAACGGAACAGCAACTTTACATTTAGCATTAAAGGCCATGGGAATTGGGGTTGGTGATGAAGTAATATTGCCAGCTCTTTCGTATGTAGCAAGTGCTAATGTTATAGAGTTAGTTGGAGCTAAACCTATATTCGTAGATATAGATCCAAAAACTTTTAATATCGATTCTAATCTAATAGAGGCTAAAATCACAGATCGAACTAAAGCAATTATGGTTGTTCATGAGTTTGGTTTGTGTGCATCTATGGATCATATTGTCGATATTTCGGCCAAGTACAGTATTCCTATCATTGAAGATGCTGCTTGTGCATTAGGTGCTACTTACAAGGGGAAATTTGCTGGTGCCTTTGGATATATCGGTTCATTTTCACTTCACCCAAGAAAGGCAATTACAAGTGGTGAAGGTGGTTTAATAACAACCAATGATGACTCAGTAGCACAGAGATTACGCATTTTAAGAAATCATGGTATCGATTACAAAGACGGTAAAATGAATTTTGTAGATGCTGGATTTAATTATCGATTGACGGACTTTCAAGCTGCACTAGTAATGAGTCAGTTTTTAAGACTAAGTGAAATTTTGGAATCCAAAAACATACTTGCAAAAAAGTATACAGAATTACTTTCTCTAGTTCCAGGTATTACCATTCCTAATGTCCCAAAAGGTTACACTCATTCTTGGCAATCTTTTCATACAGTCGTTGATGATCACTTGGATCGAGATAATATAATACAGAGATTAAGGGACTTGTCTATTGGAACGAATTACGGAGCTCAATGTCTTCCGTTTCTGCAATATTATAACAACAAATATAACTTAGATAGTAAGTCTTTATTTCCACATGCACTGAGAGCATTTCAAAAAGGATTAGTTCTCCCTCTATATGCAGAATTAAGTTTAAGTGAATTAGAATACGTTGTAGATAGTTTAAAAAAGGTACTTATAGATGAAGCTTTATAAAAGTCATGGTACAGGAGATTTCAACAGGAGCGATTTTAAGTATCTAGGTTCTAACGTTGTTTTTGAGAGTGGAGTCAAAGTCTTTCATCCTGAGAATATTATTATTCAAGACAATGTGTATATAGGACATAATACAATTTTGAAAGGTTACTATAAAAATACATTATCAATAGGTGAGAATACTTGGATTGGTCAAGATTGTTTTTTTCATAGTGCAGGAGGTCTCGAAATTGAGTCTAATGTGGGTATAGGACCAAAAGTTTCTATTCTTACTTCTAACCATATACTTGAACCTTTAAAAGGTCCAATCTTATTTCAGCCAATTGAATTTAGGCCAGTAATAATTAGAACTGGTGTAGATATTGGGATTGGATCTACCATTTTGCCTGGTGTTTCTATTGGAGAGTTTTCTCAAATAGGGTCTATGACTTTAATTAACAAAGATGTTGACAGATTAAGTGTTTGTGTAGGTGTTCCTTTTAGAGTAATTAGAAAGTTGGATTTAGAGTAGATTGTTTTTAATAAAGTTAATTTAAAATTGAACATTAAAAAATCTAATAGAGTTTTCATAGGGTTCCATGATTCGGCTGGCTATTTTTCGTCGCTCCATCGAGGATTTATGAAAATTGGAGTTAAGAGTCAACTTGTACTATTAGGTAAGCATGGCTTTGATTATGGTGTGCATGGTGAGAGTTTAATGCAGAAGGCTATTGATAAAGCACTGGAAGCAAGAGTAAAGAATAAGAATTCAGTGCTGTATCCTTTGTTTACTTTGTATTACGTTCTTGTCAAATTCACTTTATTTTTTAATGCTTTAGTTACGTGCAACTGTTTTGTTTTTGGTTCTGGTAGTACATTTTTTGAATCGCCAATAGAATTATTTATTTACCGATTGTTAAATAAAAAAGTGATAGCAGTGTTTGTAGGTAGTGACGCTAGGCCAGCTTATTTAAATTTAAATCATCCTAATAACATTAATCAAGATGTAAGTAAATCATATAGAATAGTTGAGAAACAAAAGGCTAAATTTTTAAGATTAGAGAAATATGGAGTCATAATAATCAATCATGTTCCAACAGGTGTTTTTTGTGAAAAACCATTTTTGAAGTGGCTTAGTATTGGATTTCCTCGTGATGTAATTGTTGATGAAGAAAAAAATAAAATTAAGTATTCTAATAGTATAAGAGTATTTCATAGTCCTTCTAATCCAAGAATTAAAGGATCTGAAATTTTGTCATCTCTAGTCGGTCAAGTTCAGAAGGAAGAGAGTATAAACGTGGAATTCTTTGTTAAATCTGGTGTTTCCAATAAGGAGATTATAAGTACTATAAAAAATTCAGATATTATTTTAGATCAGTTATATAGTGATACACCTCTTGCAGGACTTGCAACGGAAGCTGCATTACTTGGAAAGCCATCTGTAATATTCGGATATTATAGTAAGGATGTTGAACTTCATCATAATAAAAGTGACATCCCTCCAAGTTTCTATTTTTCTCATGATACTATCTATGAAGATTTAGTTGGTGTTTTGAAGGATCGTGCCAGAATTAAAGATATAGGCTTGGCTGCAAAATTATTCGTAGATTCTAAGTGGACTATTGAACAAGTAGCTAGTCGCTATGTACAAGTGTTTGATAATAATGTTCCAGATGAATGGTGGTTTAATCCTAATAAAATTGATAAGCTTTATCCGCTTTGTGATTTGACGGATACTTTATCATTTATTTCTGAATATATTGATACACTAGGGGTAAGTGCATTAATGCTAAATGACAAACCAAAAATTATAAAATGGATCAAAGAGAATGTTAAAGAAATTAATTAAAGATAGTTTACTATATACCTTTAGTTCTGTAATAACTAAAGGGATCAACTTCTTTCTAATACCTATTTTGACATTGTATTTGACGCCTCGAGATTATGGTATACTTGATATGTTCAATATTTTCATTTCCTTAATTGGTGTGTCTGTTGGATTTGAGTTGAACCAAGGTCTTGCAAGATATACATCGCAATCTAGTCTAGCGGAAAAAACCAAGTACATTTCTTCCGTACTAATATTTACTATAGTGATATACGCTATTTTTTTATTGGTATGCCTTATGCTTTATGATGAAGTCAATGCGTTAATAACGGGTGATGCAAGTACATTGAATATATTTTTCTTAGTGCTGATAATACTGTTGCCAAGTCGGTTAAACTATATACTGAAAGCACAATTGAAATGGGATCTTAGGCCAAAAGCACATGTTCTTATAAGTACGGCATATTCTTTATTAATGTCGTTATTTATTTATATAACCGTCGCTATATACAATTTAGGTGTTGTTGGTTATTATTATAGTCAAATAATAGTTGTAAGCCTCTCATTGATTGCAGTGGTTGTACTTAACCGAAAGTATTTGAGTCTATACTTTTCAATGAAGGAGTTTCAAAAAATATTCTCTTTTTCTTTTCCTCTTGTGTTATCCAGTGTCACCCTAATTCTAGCAACTTATATTGATAGAATAATGATTAGATCTCATCTAGATTTAACTGAAGTAGGCATTTATGGGATGGCCTTTCGATTTGCATCACTATGTGGATTAATTTTGATTGGTGTTCAAAGTTCATTAATGCCAAATGTCTACAAGAATTATAAGGAAGAATCTACAAGGGAAAGCTTAGCTACATTTTTTAATGTTTGTTATGTTTTAGTGCTCTTTATTATTCTCTCATTAACTGTATTTTCTTCATGGATACTTACAGTGATGACTCAGCCAGAATATTACAGTGCTGCCAAAAATATTCCTATACTAGCTATTTCTACTATTTTCGGAGGGATGTATGTCTTCGCCGCAGGAATAGGGATAATGAAAAAAACGAAAATATACTTTTATGTTGGAGTGTTCAGTTTGATTTCTAATGTAGTCCTGAATACTTTATTTATACCTGTTTTTGGGGTTTTTGGAGCTTCACTAGCTACTTCAGTCACTTCAATTTGTTGTTTTTTGATCTACATGTATAATAGTCAGAAATTATACTATGTCCAGTATAATTGGTCAAAAATTATCGTTGCTAGCTTAGCTGTAGTTCTGTTTTATTTCATATTCAACTATTCTAATTATCAGAATCAAGGTTCGATAGGATTGTTTTATATAATAACTCTCTATGCTTTATTGATTATATGCATTCCTATCTACGTACTTGGATTGCCTTTTGTCAAAGGAGTTGTTCATGGAGCAGTGAATAAGATTAAGGCAGTTGTGAATTTATAACATTGCTGTGCACTATTAAAAAGTAACTTACAATTTTGTTAGTAATTATACACACAGTTCGCGTCCTACATAAAACAGGTATAGTACGTCAGTTATTAAATTATTAAAGTAATACCATTCATGGAGAAGGAAGTGTCAAATAAAGACGAGATATCGTTAAAAGATATTTTATTAGTTATCAAATCATACTTTTTTGAGATTTGTAGAAAGTGGTGGGTAATAGCTCTGTTAGCGATTCCATTTGCAGCGTACTTCGGATACAAAGCATATAGTACTCCAGTTAAATATAGTGCACAACTTCGATATGTTGTTGAAGGGAGTGGTGATTCAGGAGGCGGACTTGGAAGCTTGTTGGGGTCTTTCGGGTTTGGTGGATCTACAGGTGGTGCTATCAATCCGCATAAAGTTTTGGAGGTAACGAAATCCATAACTATCATGGATCAGGTCTTGCTTGATACAAGTAGTTATAATCAAGAGTTGGTAATTAATAATATAATTTCGGAGTATAAATTGGATGAACTTTGGAGTAAAAATAATCCAGATCTTGCGGGTTTTAGGTTTAAGAAGTCTAACATTAATGAGTTCGACGAATTTGAAAGATCAAGATTTAAGTCTGTAATGGGTAAAGTATTAGGTAGTGCTAGAAATCGAAGTGAAGCCTTGTTAGTTACTTCTCTTAATGATGAACATGGCATATTTAGTATTAGTAGTGCTACAGTAAACGAAAGCCTTAGCTTAGATTTATGTACAAAAACATATGATTATCTAAAAAGATTTTTCGAAGAAGGTTTATTAGAAAATCAAAAAATAACTAGAGATATATTGGAATTGAAAAGAGATTCCCTTAAAAGTGTCATTTTTGCTAAGTCTAATCAATTGGCTAGGATGCAAGATAGAAGTAGAGGGGC